>NZ_CP058988.1:1815520-2118106 GCF_019278565.1 Cellulophaga sp. HaHa_2_95
AAAGATTTAAAGGTAGAGCGCGAGGATCAGGAGCAGGAAGTAAAGAAGCTCTATGAAAACCATCCACAAAGTACGCCAGCAGAACTTTTAATTTTAGCAGAAAAACATAAGAACTTAGAAGATAAAATGCTAGAAACTACAGTGCGTTATGATCAAAAACTTATTTCCTTGTTTAATGAAAAACAATATGAGCGGTATCAATTGCTTTGTGAGTCAGCAAATAGAACACCCATAGAAAAATTAGTAGAATAAGGTTCATTGTTGTGTTAATAAAATTAAAAACAACACGTGAACTTAGTTGTTGATGTTTGTATTTTTGTGAAAATTTAGCTTTTCATGTACAAATTTATTTTACGACCAATATTCTTTTTGTTTGATCCAGAGAACATTCATCATTTCTCTTTCTTCATGATTAAACTATTAGGTAAAATTGGTTTTTCCAAAATTTTCAGATCTATTTACGTTATAGAAGACAAGAAACTGGAGCGTAAATTATTTGGACTTACCTTCAAAAATCCAGTAGGATTGGGTGCTGGTTTTGATAAAAATGCTAAATTATATAACGAATTATCAGATTTTGGGTTTGGTTTTATAGAAATAGGAACACTTACTCCCAAGCCTCAAGACGGCAATCCTAAAAAAAGACTTTTTAGATTAAAAGATGATCAAGCTATTATTAACCGAATGGGATTTAATAATTTGGGCGTCTTAGAAGCTGTAGAAGAACTCAAGAAAAACCACAGAGTTATTGTTGGGGGAAATATTGGGAAAAATAAAGTAACACCTAATGAAAAAGCTACGCTAGATTACCTGATCTGTTTTGATGCGCTTTTTGACCATGTAGACTATTTTGTTGTAAATGTGAGTTCCCCAAATACTCCGGGTTTAAGAGAGTTGCAGGATAAAAAACCTTTGACTAAATTATTGAATCAATTAAAATTAGAAAACACTAAAATAGCGACCGCTAAAACGGTTAAAGAAAAACCTATTTTACTTAAAATAGCTCCAGATTTGACAGATAGCCAGCTACTAGATATTATAGATATTGTTGCTGTTACCAAGATAGACGGTATTATAGCCACCAACACAACAATTAATAGACAGGGCTTAAAGTCTCATCAGTTACTTCTAGAGGAAGCTGGTGGTTTAAGTGGAAAACCTTTAGCACAACGAAGTACGGAAGTAATTCGATTTTTGTCGGAGAAAAGTAACAAAGCTTTTCCAATTATTGGAGTTGGCGGAATTACCTCTCCTGAAGATGCATTAGAGAAATTAGATGCTGGAGCAGATTTGATTCAATTATGGACAGGTTTTATCTATGAAGGTCCTGCCTTGGTAAAGAAAATCAACAAGGCTATTTTAAATAGAAGTTAATTCGTCCAATAATCAACCACAAGAACATCTTCTAAGTGCGGAGTTAATAACGCTCCAAAAGCTTTGTGGTCAGGATGTGGTAGATATTTCTCACGGTCGGCTTCACTTTTAAAAGTTAGAAAAAAGCAATGGGTAAATCCTTTGTTTAAATTTTCTGGACTATTATTTAAGCCCCACTCGTATCCAAATATTTCTTTTATTTTTTTTGGTAGTTCCTTAAAAGCGGCTTCTATTTTAAGTATATCTTCATTAGAAGTTTCTTCTTTAAATTTGAATAACACTACATGTCGTAATAGTTTTGTGCTGTTCAGGCTTGTGGTGTGGGTCATTTTTTCTTTTGTTGCGGTCTTTTTTTGTGCGCTAATTGTTATAAAGGCTAACAGGCTTAGCACTAAACTTATTTTTTCATGAGGAATCTTTCAGGTAAGATATAATAATCCTATTTATTAGTTTCAGTTTTCTAGTTATATTTAGCATAACAATACTTTTCTTTCTTGAATTACGAGCTTATATACACCTTTGCAATTACTACTGCTGCTCTTGCTATTACGCCAGGGCCAGATATTATATATGTCCTGATGCAAAGTGTTATCAATGGTAAAAAAGATGGCATAGCAACTGCTTTTGGGTTGGTAAGTGGCTGTCTAATTCATACGAGCTTATTAGCTTTTGGCGTTTCTGCATTAATCAAAGAAAACCACCTTATTCTAATAGGCATTAAAGTATTTGGAGCTTTGTATTTATTTTATTTAGCCTTTAACGTATTTAAAAGCGCTAGTGAGATTGCATTAAATGTAGCTACTGTTCCAAAAAAGAGTGCTTTTGCACTTTTTAAGCAAGGATTTATAATGAATGTTCTGAATCCGAAAGTCACTATTTTCTTCTTAGCATTTTTCCCTGGTTTTTTATTTAGCGAAGAAATGAGTCCTGTACTTCAGTTTTATATTTTAGGCTTTATTTTTATACTAATCTCTTTTTGCGTTTTTGTACTTATTGCCATTTTATCAGGAATGGTATCTAAATATCTTAGAGCGAATAAAAAAATAGGCTTTATTTTAAAGTGGATGCAAATTATTGTTTTTATAGGTATCGGTGTCTATCTATTATTTTCAAATAATTAGTGGTAATTTTGAAATAGATTACAATTGGTTTATGACTAACAAAGTAAAAATAATTGAGTGTCCTCGTGATGCAATGCAGGGAATAAAGACTTTTATTCCTACAGAAGAAAAGGTGAAGTATATTCAATCTTTGTTAGGCTGTGGTTTTGATACGATTGATGTGGGTAGTTTTGTCTCTCCTAAAGCGATTCCTCAGATGATTGATACTTCAGAAATGTTGTCGTTATTAGATTTATCTACAACCAAAAGTAAATTGTTGTCTATTGTTGCCAACGTTAGAGGGGCAGAGGATGCTGCAAAAGAAGCATGTATAGATTTTTTAGGATACCCTTTTTCGATTTCAGAAAATTTTCAAATGCGGAATACGCATAAAACAATTGCAGAATCGGTAGCGATTTTACAAGAGATTCTTGAAGTGGCTAATAACGCCAATAAAGAAGTGGTAACCTATATTTCTATGGGTTTTGGAAATCCTTACGGGGATCCATGGAATGTTGAGATTGTGGGGGAGTGGACAGAGAAATTGTCAGAAATGGGCGTTAAGATTCTATCACTCTCAGATACTGTGGGTACCTCCACTCCAGACCAAATTGCCTATTTATTTTCTAATTTGATTCCAAAATATCCACATATAGAATTTGGAGCACATTTGCATACTACACCTACCAAGTGGCATGAAAAGATTGATGCAGCCTACAGTGCAGGTTGCCGTAGATTTGATGGAGCCATACAAGGGTTTGGTGGTTGTCCAATGGCTAAAGATGAGTTAACAGGAAATATGCCCACGGAAAAGATGCTTTCCTATTTTACATCGGCTAAAGCTGATAGTAATGTAAATTGGATGGTTTTTGAAGCGGCTTACAATAAAGCCACCGAATTATTTTCTAAATACCATTAAATTTCATCTACATTTATAATAAATAGTATATTTATTTAGATTTAATACAAATAATTTTGCGTGACTTCTTTTTTGATGTTAGATTTGCACCCGAAAGTTTATTTATAATAAATCTTAATAAACATTGACTATGAAAAAATTGCTTTTATTGCCACTTTGTGCAACTATGTTATTCGTTTCTTGTAATAAAGATGATGACAATGATTCTGGAGATAATGGATCAGCTATCGCAACCCCTACCTTGTATACCTTTGAAAGAGATGGTGTTTCTACGGTAAATTTTGGCGGTCAAACAACAAGAATTTTAATGGCGGGAGAAACTACGGATGCCTTTAAGGCCTTTGAAACCGCAACGGAAGCTTCTATAAAAGCAATGTTTGCTCACGTAGAAGGTGCTGTTGATTTTTCGGAAGATGATTTAAATAGCTCTGATAAGAGTATTGAAAGTAAAGTAGCTGCTTCTTCAGACTTCTTTGCAGCAAATACTACTGAAGCTGCTATTATTAAAGGAGAATTTGCAGGGTATATTGAAGGGCAAATCAATGAAGTGTTTCCTAATGAAAACGTTCTTGCTGCAGCAGGTGTTGCAGGTCAAATAGCAGATGGTACTTCTACAAGATATGTTAATGCGCAAGGATTAGAATACAATCAGATGTTCGCAAAATCATTATTAGGAGCTTTAATGGTAGATCAAATCTTAAACAACTATTTAAGTACCGCTGTTTTAGATGCGGAAAGCAATAGAGTTAATAACGATAATGATGTTGTAGAAGAAGGAAAATCGTATACGTCTATGGAGCATAAGTGGGATGAAGCGTATGGCTACATTTATGGTACTTCTGAAAACCCGGAAAATCCTAATTTAACGATTGGTGAAGACGATAAGTTCTTAAATGAATATACAGGTCGTGTTAATGATGATACAGATTTCTCTACTATTGCAGCAGATATTTTTGAAGCTTTTAAATTAGGAAGAGCGGCTATTGTAGCTAAAAATTACGATGTACGTGATGAGCAGGCAGAAATAATTCGTGAGAATATTTCTAAAGTAATTGCAGTTAGAGGAATTTATTACCTACAACAGGCAAAACTCAAAATTGAAAATGGAGAAGTTACTGGATCTTTCCATGCATTATCTGAAGCTTATGGCTTTATCTACAGCCTTAGATTTACAAGAAAACCAGGAACAAATGATGCTTATTTTAGTAAGGAAGAAGTAGATGGATTACTTTCGCAGTTAACTGGAGATGGTGAGAATGGTCTTTGGGATTTGGAAGCAGATACCATAGAAAGTATTTCAGAAACTATTGCTGCAGAGTTCGATTTTACTGTGGCACAAGCGGCAAGCGTTGAATAAATTTTATTAAAAAATACATAAATTACCAAGCCTTATTTAATTCAATAAGGCTTGGTTGTTGAAAAAAGTTAGTATGAAAAAAACAAAAGTTTGGGGGTTCATTATCCTTTTGAGTTTAATTGTTTTTGCTTGTTCAACAAGTGATGATGAAGGGGGTACTTCGGAAGAAACTAGTGATAATTTCAACCGCAGTGCAATGCTTATAAATTGGGCCGATAATATTATTATTCCGGCATATACCGCTTTTAATGCAGATGTTGCTGTAATGGTACAGGCTTCTTCTGTATTTACGGAAACGCCGTCTGAAGCAAATCTTCAAAATCTGCGTAGTGCATGGAAAGATGCTTATGTATCTTTTCAAAGTGTTTCTATGTTTGAGATAGGAAAAGCAGAGGAGTTAAACTTTAGAAATCGTCTAAATGTATATCCAACGGATGTAACAAGTATTGAAGAAAATGTAAGCAATAATACGTACAATTTTTCATTGCCTTCCAATATAGCCATACAAGGTTTTCCTGCAATTGATTATTTGATTAACGGTTTGGCAGGTACTGATGCGGAGATAGTGGCTTTTTATAATTCAGAATCTACTGCTACTGGGTATAACGGTTATTTAAATGAACTTACAAATACTGTTTTAGAATTGTCTACTACCGTTTTGAATGACTGGGAGGGTAGTTACAGAAGTATTTTTGTGGCGGGTACAAGTTCATCCGCAACAGGTTCAGTAGATAAGTTGGTCAATGATTTTCTTTTCTACTATGAAAAATCGTTAAGAGCAGGTAAGATAGGAATTCCCGCAGGTGTATTTTCTGTAGATCCACTACCAGAAAAAGTGGAAGCGTTATATAGTAAAGAAATTGGTAAAGAATTGTTGTTAGCTGCAATTACAGCATCTCAGAACTTTTTTAATGGAAAAAGCTTTACATCAGCTTCAGAAGGAGAAAGCTTAAAATCATATTTAGATTTTTTAAATACTATTAAGAACGGAGATGATTTAAGTACTCTTATTAATAATCAGTTTGATATTTCTAAAACCAAAGCGGCAGAGTTAGGGAACGATTTAGCACTTCAAGTGACAACTGATAATTCTAAAATGACAGAGACTTATGATGAATTACAACGTAATGTAATATTACTTAAAGTTGATATGCTTCAAGCCTTAAGTATTAATGTCGATTTTGTCGATGCAGACGGAGATTAATGGAAACGTATTTTAATACCTATTTCAGTAAAGAAACTAAGACCGCTAATTTAGCGGTCTTTCGTGTTTTTTTTGGAATAATGATGTTTTTCAGTACCCTCCGGTTTCTGAGTTACGGTTGGGTAGATAAATTGTATATTCAACCGAAGTTTTTCTTTTCTTATTATGGTTTTGAATGGATAAAGCCTTTAGGTGTATATACGTATGCCTTATTCATAGTTTGTCTGATAAGTTCGTTTCTTATCATAATAGGGTATAAGTATAGGTATAGTATTATTGTCTTTTTTTTATGCTTTACGTATATAGAATTGATGGATAAGACCACATATCTTAACCATTATTATTTTGTGAGCTGCCTTAGTTTTCTATTATTATTTTTACCTGCCAATAGAAGATTTTCTTTAGATGCTTATCTTGATAACTCCTTAAATCAAGAATATATTCCAAAATGGAATGTAGATTGTATTAAGGTGATGTTGTTTATCGTGTATTTTTATGCGGGTTTGGCTAAATTAAATAGTGATTGGCTGTTAGAGGCTATGCCGCTTAAAATATGGTTACCTTCTAATTATGATCTTCCGATTTTAGGGAGTTTATTGCAAAAAGAATGGGTACACTATGCGTTTAGTTGGGGAGGAGCCCTTTATGATTTGATGATTCCTTTTCTATTACTATACAAACCCACCCGTTGGTTTGGTTTCTTTATGGTGGTAGTTTTTCATGTGCTCACAAGAATCTTATTTCCTATAGGTGTATTTCCTTTTGTGATGATCGTTAGTGCTTTAATTTTTTTTGATAGTGATTTTCATGAGAAATTAATCCATAAAGCTTCGAAGCTATTGAAATTAAAACCGTTAAATAATTCGGTTGTGGGGCAACGTTCTCCCCGTAAAATTCCACTACTAATAATAGGCCTATTTCTTTTAATACAATTACTTTTGCCGTGGCGTTACTTGCTTTATCAAAATGAGCTTTTCTGGACAGAGGAAGGGTATCGTTTTTCATGGCGCGTTATGTTGATGGAAAAAGCAGGCTATGCACAATTTAAGGTTGTTGATAGCAGTAATGGAAAATCTTTCTTAATTGATAACAATGATTTTTTAACCTCGTTTCAGGAAAAGCAAATGAGTACGCAGCCTGATTTTATGTTGCAATATGCGCATTATTTGGCAGATCATTTTTCAGAGAATGGTGCTAAGAATATAGAAGTATATGTAGAGAGTTATGTGGCTATAAACGGAAGATTGAGTCAGCCTTATGTAGACCCAAAAGTTGATTTAGCAAAGGAAAAAGATTCTTTTGCGCCAAAAAAATGGATACTTAATTTTAATGATGATATTAAAGGACTTTAAAACAATTATAGGGGTAATTTTTTTACTATTTACCGCTTCAGCACAGGCGCAATTTACAATTTCAGGAGCAATCACTAGCGCAGAAACTAATGCTCCTGTAGCAGAGGCAGAAGTATACATCTATGAGTTGTCAAAGAAAGTTGTTAGTGCATCTGATGGAACTTTCCAATTTAGTGATGTGAAGCCAGGAACCTATAAAATTGTTGTTTTTTCATTTGAATACAGCATATCAGAACAAACTATTGAAATAGTGGGTAATACTTCTTTGTCCATCGCCTTAGAAACACTTGGAGAGCAATTATCAGAAGTAGTTTTGGTAGCTAGAAAAGAAAAGATTTTCGCTTTAAATAAATTAAAAGCAGTAGAAGGTACTGCAATTTACGAAGGTAAAAAAAGTGAGGTAGTACTTATAGATAATCTAACAGCAAATCTGGCCAGCGGTACCGCTAGGCAATTATATGCGCAGGTGGCTGGATTAAATATTTATGAAAATAATGATGCGGGTTTACAGCTTAATATAGGAGGTAGAGGCTTGGATCCAAACAGGACGGCAAGTTTTAACACCAGACAAAATGGGTATGATATTTCTGCAGATGTTCTTGGCTATCCTGAGAGTTACTATACCCCACCAGCAGAAGGCTTAGATAAAATAGAAGTGATTAGAGGAGCAGCATCTTTACAATACGGTACTCAATTTGGAGGTCTTATTAATTTTAAGATGAAGCAACCTAATCCAGATAAAGAAATAGAGTGGATTTCTAGACAAACATTGGGCTCTAATAATTTATTCACCAGCTTTAATAGTCTTGGAGGCACGGTGGGTAAAACGCAATATTATGCTTTTTATAATTTTAAAACAGGAGATGGCTTTCGTCCAAATTCAGAATTTGACTCTTATAATGGTTATTTGCATGTAAATCATAATTTTTCAGATAAAACCAAACTAACCTTTGAGTTTAGTTATTTAAATTATTTGGCGCATCAGCCTGGTGGTCTAACGGATCAACAATTTGAAGATGATCCATCTTTTAGCAATAGAACAAGAAATTGGTTTAATGTAGATTGGAAATTATATTCTGTGAGATTAGATCATTCCTTTTCAAATAAAACAGATTTCAGCCTAAACTTATTTGCCTTAGATGCTTTTAGAAAATCGGTAGGTTTTAGAGAAAATAGAGTTTCTCAGGAAGATGATTTAACAGCGCCAAGAGAGCTTATCGTTGGTAATTTTAATAACTGGGGAGCGGAAGCGAGAGTCTTAACTCGCTACAATTTACTGGATGGAGATCACGTGTTTTTGATGGGTTCTAAATATTATCAGTCTAAAAACTCCGAACGCCAGGGCCCCGGAACGAATGGAGCAGATGCCGATTTTCGTTTTGCAGATGATGAATATCCCGATTATTCTAGGCAGAGCGATTTTGAATTTCCAAACTTAAACTTAGCGCTCTTTGCTGAAAATATTTTTAATATAAAGGATAATTTATCCATTACGCCAGGTGCTCGTTTTGAATATATAAAAACAGAGAGTCAGGGGGCATACAAGCAAATAAACTTGGATAATGCCGGTAACCCAATTTTAAATATTGAGGTGCCAGATAATAGAGATTTTTCACGTCAATTTGTGTTACTAGGGGTGGGTGTTAGTTATAAACCTTTTAATTCCGCAGAATTGTATGGTAATTTTAGCCAAAATTATAGATCGGTTACGTTCAATGATATCCGTATTAATAATCCGTCTTTAGTGATAGATCCTGATATTTCTGATGAAAGTGGTTATACGTTTGATTTAGGAGCTAGAGGTAGAGTCTCTAATGTCTTGTCTTATGATGTAGGTGCCTTTTTATTGCGTTATGACAATCGATTAGGGGTTGTTTTAAGAGCCGTTAGTGATATACAGCAAGAACAGTTTAGAGGAAATATTGGAGACGCCATAACCTATGGTTTTGAAAGTTTCTTAGATTTTAATCTTTGGAAAACAATATCAGATAATGATAACGGAAAGCTTAACTTATTTGTAAACTTGGCGCTAACCGATAGTGAATATATTTCTTCTCAGGAAAACAATATAGAAGGGAATAAAGTAGAGTTTATACCAGATGTTAATCTAAAAACGGGGTTAAGTTTTGGGTATAAAGACCTGTTGGGAAGTTTGCAGTATACCTATTTAGGGAGTCAATTTACAGACGCCACCAATTCTCCAAGAGATTTTGATAGTCAAAGTGGTATTATAGGTGAGATACCGGCATACGATATTTTAGATTTTTCGTTGTCATATTCTTATAAATATTTCAAATTAGAGACGGGGGTAAACAACCTTTTAAATAATAGTTATTTTACCCGTAGAGCTACAGGGTATCCGGGGCCTGGTATTTTACCAGCTCAGCCAAGAACATTTTATACAACCTTGCAATTTAAATTTTAGTCCCCATCAGTATCTGTTGTAGTAATAATTATAGATAAAATACTTTGTACATCTACGGCAAATAAAACCTGTAGTTCATTCAATTTTGTATGTAGGATTTCAACTTCGGTGTGGTTGCTAATTACGGCCTCGTCTAACGGAACAGGAATAGCATCAATTGCGTTGTATATTTCGGTAAATTTAGCTTGAATGGTAGTATTTAAAGTGGCATTTTTGCTAATAGATCCTACATAGTCATCAAGCCCTAAAGTGTTGGTAGATCCAAAGTAGGCTAATTCAACAGATTTTATATTCGCTTCAATAATTGCTAATGAGGTATTGCTGTAAAATGCTTGTGCTAGTTCTGGGTTTACTACGTCTGATTTTTCTAAGCCAGCAGGTTTTCCAACTTTGGTGGTTTTGGTAACATCAATAGTATTGTAAAGGCCGTTGTAATATAAATTTAAAGAGCTAGAAATGCCGCTACCACTATTTTCAAGAAAGGTGCTCGCATAATTTTCTCCGCTACTATCCCAAATACTAAACAGTAAATTTGCGCGAGAAGTTACATAGGTGCTTGATAATCTTAAATAATCTCTACGTTTTTCAGAAGCTAGAAAAGCAGCGTTAGTGGTTACTAAATCGTCTGCAAATAATAAATATTCTAAGGCGGCTAAAGATTTTACTTGTGGACTTATGGTTAACATTAATGCCTCGTCAATAGTATTATTTTCTGTTATAAAATATTCCACAGATCTTGGTACGGTAGGCCAGTTATAAATAGAGTTATGTACAAACTGATCTTTAGCGCTACCAATATTGTAGGTGTACGTTTTCTCGTAAACAATAGCAGTAAGCTTCCATTGCTGTCTTAAAATTTCTAAATTAGCTACGGTTGTAGTGCTAGAGTAATTACTTGCTGCTGTTTGTAAGGCGTTGGCTTCTGTTACAAAATTTGCAATAGTTGGTAGTATGTTATTATACGTTAAATCGCTAAACATTAGTTTAACGTCAAAATCAGACGCGCTAGTAGTATCATCATTGTCGCAACCTAAGTTCAAGATAATAGTGAGAGTTATAAGGCTTGAGATTATTTTTTTCATGATTTAGAGTGAGTTTACAAAATCTATAATTTGTTGTCTTTCTTCTTGAGATAATTCTTTAAAAGCATTTTTACTATTTTCTGCTTCTCCGCCATGCCACAGAATAGCTTCTTCAATAGTTCTTGCACGACCGTCATGTAAGAAGAAGGTATGGTTATTTACAGTTGAAATTAATCCAATACCCCATAGTGGTTGCGTGCGCCATTCCTTTCCGCTAGCTAAAAAATCTGGTCTATTGTCTGCTAAGTCTGCTCCCATATCATGCAGTAGAAAGTCAGAATATGGTTTTATGGTAATATTGTTTAAAACAGCGGCTATTTCAGAAATTCCAGTGGTTTGATTGATGCGATGACAACCAATACAGTTTATTTCAGTAAAATTCGCTTTCCCTTTTAATACCGATAAATCTTCAAAGTTTCTTCTATTAGGCACTGCTAAAGTTGCTTGGTAGAATACTACTTTTTCTAATTGCGAATCTGTTATTTCGGGTTCGCCTCCATTTACAGCATCAGCACAATCTTGTTGTGGGGAAGGACATTCTTGCTCGCTGAATAAGGAACTGGTAAGACCCATATCTCCGTGAAAAGCACCAGCTATTTGTTGCTTTAAGCTTGGAGCATTAGCTTTCCATCCATATTTGCCAAGTGTGGTTGTGTTTTCTTCGACGTTCCAAACATAATTTGCTTTTCCTGAAATTCCATCCCCATCAGCATCAAATTCATCTACAAATTGAAGTATTTGATCATCGGGTAAGGCATTTACAAAACCAAGTCCTATGGTTTGTTGTGCTACTCGTGGTGAGGTTAATATACCCTCCAAACTACCAAATTTCTCATCAGAAAATGAATATATTGGTTTTTGTAACTCATAAGTATGCCCGTCAGGATATGCGCCATTTAATATTTCATAAGTGACATTTATCTTGGCTTCATAGTCTACACCGTTATTAGCTCTATCTTGAATTTGTGTGTTGTAACCGGCTACAGGATTCGCATTTCCAAATAAATCTTGACCAGGAAGGCTTATTCGCATTAAAAAACCACTAGAATCTTCTCCATTAACTAAGGGGCTTCCTCTACCATCTTTAAAGTGGCACCCAGCGCAGGAACGCGCATTAAAGGTTGGTCCTAATCCGTCTCTGGCTGTTGTTGATGCGGGTGCAGATACCCAGTTTTGATTGAATAATGAATTTCCCGTAGAAAAAGCTCCAATTTCCGTAAAAGTGAGGCCGTCTACTTCAAATCCAAACGCATTGGCACTGGTGCTATTGACGCCTAATTCACCGGTTAAAAATTCTTCTCCCTCTTCATATAAGTCCTCAAAGGTTATATAGTTATCATCTCCACTTGTACAGGAGAAAAGACACAAGGTTATAAGGAGAATAGATGCAATATGTTTTTTCAAATTGATGGTTTTTAGTAAATAATACGATGGTAAAAGTCCCGAAATAAAAATTCCGGGACTATTTAATACCTTAGAAAAATCCTAAATTATATTTAGTTAAGATTTATTCCCAATACCGATGCCGAAGCACTAATTTCATTAGCCAAATCAAATAAAGCAACAACACATTGCATTACAGGTCCATCTGTACTATCTGATGTTTCTTGAGTGATTAAGTAATCAAATGGCTGAGCATTATCACCTATAAGAGCGGCTCTAGTAGCTACAAGACTTGCGGCAGCTTCAAGTGTAGCTGCTTGCGCCGGATCAGTTTGTTTTACTAAATCAATAAATGAAGCGCCATTTATAGAGCCGTAAGAGCCATAAATTACGTTTAGTACACCCTGGGCGTTTGCGTATACATCGCGTTGTGTGTTATCAGAAAAACAAGAGTGCTCATCTTCTTGGCCTGAAGCATTAATACCATCTGTTGAATCAACAGGAGCAATCATACGCTCAGAGCTTAATTCATCTCCAGCAATAAAAAATGCACCGTTAATAGCTTGTTGTAATGCTGTGTCAGTATCTAGTGCTTCAAATACAGTTCTATAGGTGCCACCTTCATTCCAAGTGCTAACTAAATCATTTAAGTCGTTTACCAAGAGGTTTGTGACAATAGTTAAATATTGAGCTCTACGATCAGCATTTTCAGCAGTAGTATAGTCTGTGTATGAACGTTGTCCTGGTAAATCTTCAGCAGGAGCAGTATTATCTTGGCCCCAAAGTAAAAACTCAATAGCATGCCATCCAGTGCTTATAGATTTATCATCAACACCTTCATTTGAACCTGCTAAAGCTTCTTCTGTAATGGTGTACGTTTCATCACCAATAATACTATTGTAATCACCAGCGTAAGATTCTGTTCCTGTTAAGACATAATCAATATAACTTTCATCAATTGGCCATGCATTCATTTGTCCTTCATTACCAATAGACCAAGATTCTCCCTCGGTGTCAATAGGTCCGTTAGCTTCTCTATAGGCTTCCGTTTGCCCATAATATTCTCTGGCACTTAACCAAGCATCTTTGGCTGCGGTAAAATTATCTTCTGTTGGTGTTTCTGTAAATGTGGTAATAGCAGTCTGCATTAATACAGCAGCATCATAGCTGTCCGAATATGATTCGTACACTAAGTTTGCATAATTTACTACGACAGCAGCAGCCGTAATTTCATCGTTATTAGGTGAATTGTTGTCGTCATCATTTGAGCATGCAAATACGAAGAATGAGATAGGAAGTAATACTAGAAATTTTTTCATGGAATCTTTTCGTTAATTAAATCACAAACTTATTACATGGAATAAATATATCCTAAATTTATTTAGATTAAATTTAAATAAGCGTGTTAAAATTTTTAATTCTGACTGTTGTTGGGGGGTGCGAAGGGTAGCTATTTAAACGATTGTACAGATTGTTATTATCATAGGTGTTTACAAGTCAATTTGATTCGTGAACATGTTTGTTAATCTTCTTATAAAAACAAAGCTTACTGTAAAGATTATAATCCGTTTGCGCCTTTAATTAATATTAATCGTATATTTGCACGCAATTAATCTTTAATTGCCATGCAAGCACATCTTGATAAAATAGTTGGAGAAGGTCTCACTTACGATGACGTACTCTTAGTCCCAGCTTATTCTGAAGTACTTCCAAGAGAAGTAAATATTCAAACAAAATTTACTCGAAACATTACCATCAATGTTCCTATCGTTTCAGCGGCTATGGACACGGTTACGGAGTCTAAAATGGCAATTGCTATGGCTCAAGAAGGTGGTATTGGTGTTTTGCACAAGAACATGACTATCGAACAGCAAGCCATGAAAGTTCGTAAAGTGAAAAGGGCAGAAAGCGGTATGATTATCGATCCTGTTACCTTGCCTTTAAATTCTTTTGTACGTGATGCGAAAGCAAACATGAAAGAGTATGGTATTGGCGGTATTCCGATTGTAGATGGGGAAGGTAAATTAATTGGTATTGTTACCAACCGTGATTTACGTTTTGAAAAAAACAATGATCGTCCTATTTCTGAGGTGATGACGACTAAAAATTTAGTGACCGTAGCAGAAGGTACTTCATTAGAACAGGCGGAAGATATTTTACAAGAAAACAAAATTGAAAAACTTCCAGTTGTAGATAAAGACTATAAATTAGTGGGTCTCATAACCTTTAGAGATATTACCAAACTTACGCAAAAGCCTATTGCGAATAAAGATCAATATGGTCGTTTACGAGTAGCAGCTGCTTTAGGAGTTACTGCAGATGCTGTAGATAGGGCAGAAGCATTGGTAAATGCAGGTGTTGATGCTGTGGTGATTGATACTGCTCATGGTCATACCAAAGGAGTAGTTGAGGTGTTAAAGCAGGTAAAAGCAAGATTCCCAGATTTAGAGGTTATCGTTGGTAATATAGCTACGGGAGCTGCTGCTAAATATTTAGTAGATGCTGGTGCAGATGCTGTTAAAGTAGGTATTGGTCCCGGTTCTATCTGTACGACACGTGTTGTTGCGGGGGTTGGTTTTCCTCAATTTTCTGCAGTATTAGAAGTAGCTGCAGCTATTAAAGGTAGTGGTGTTCCAGTAATTGCCGATGGAGGTATTCGATATACAGGTGATATTCCAAAAGCAATCGCAGCAGGGGCGGATACGGTAATGTTAGGATCGCTATTGGCGGGAACTAAAGAGTCTCCAGGGGAAACTATTATTTACGAAGGAAGAAAATTTAAATCGTACCGAGGAATGGGATCTGTTGAAGCAATGAAACAAGGCTCAAAAGACCGTTATTTCCAAGATGTAGAAGATGATATTAAAAAATTGGTCCCAGAAGGTATCGTAGGTCGCGTGCCTTATAAAGGTGATTTATTTGAAAGCATTCACCAATTTATTGGAGGTTTAAAAGCAGGAATGGGCTATTGTGGCGCAAAAGATATTGCGGCACTTCAAGATAACGGTCGTTTTGTGAAAATTACCGCTAGTGGTATCAATGAAAGTCACCCACATGATGTAACCATTACCAAAGAATCGCCAAATTACAGTAGATAGTTTTTTACCTTTTAATTCTAAATAAAACTTTAAATGTTACGTTAGCACTAAGAATATACTATCTTTTTTAATGGTATTTTAAAATCTAATAGTATGAATTTTAAAACATCTATACTGAAGCAAAGCATGATGTCCATTTTGCTTTTTTTAGTGCTAACGTCATGTAAAAAAGAAGATACTATAGCATCTGAAATAAAACAGAGTAGTGAGAAAATGATTTTGTCCTTCTCATTTTTAGTTGCTGATAACCCAATGTTATCTAATGATATTGAGGCTACGATTAATAAGGAGACGAAAACAATAACTGCAATATTTGATGAAGGAACCGCTATAGATGTGCTTGTTCCTACCGTTATTTATTCAGATACTGCCACTATTTTTCCCATTTCGAAAGTAGCAACAGATTTTTCTAATTCTGTTGAATATACAGTTACGGCCGAAGATGGTACTGAAAGTTTGTATACTACAACATGTACGGTTTTAGAAAAAACATGTATTGGATTAGCTTTAAAAACTTCAGGACCAATTGTGGTCACAGAGGATAACCAAATAATCAAGGATTTATTTATTACAGCTACGTCTAGTGACGCTGTAGCCATAACTGGATTTTCTGGTGTTACAATTTCAAATTGTATCATAGCATATACTGGGGCCAATATGGGGATTAAATTTTCTAATGCAGATAATTTGACCATAGAAAATTGCTCAATTAAGTATATCAATGCTCCAGCAAAGGGACCATTGCCCGATGCAGAAAGAAATTGTATAGATGGATTTAATTCTAAAGATTTAATTATAAATCAAGTGCGCGTTGAAGATGGTTCTACTGGAGTTCGGATGAACCAATGTGATAATTCTAAAATTACTTTTTTAGAAGGGTACAATATGAGAGGTCCTTATCCTAGAGGTCAGCTTGTTCAGTATGATAAATGTGACGGAGGTTTATTAGAAAACTTTTCGGTTATCAACGACAGAGAAATAGCTTGGACAGAGGATAATATTAGTATTTATAAAAGCGGTGGACAAGAAATTAAAAAAGGACTAATTATAGGGAATAATAGCCCATATGGTGTTGGTATCTTATTTGAAGATCAAAGTGATCCACAGGCTAGAGGTGGACTCGGTGGCTTGGTAGAAGATGTTGATTTGTTGCAAATGGGTAACGGGGCGGTCTCGTCGGTAGACGGCTCAGGTAATGTCATATTTAGGAGAGTACGAGTAAAGAATAATATTTGTGGAGATTTAGGACAAAATCGAGGGGTGCCATTGTCTAATTCCTTGGTTTTTTCTGGTTTTGGAACAGAACCTGCATTAGGGGGGAATCAAATTTTAGAAGCTGTAGTTTTTAATATGTGCAACCCTAATAATATTGTTTATCCTATGGATAAATTTGACATAATTGATTACACGGTAGATACAGATTTTATGGAACGTGAGGCAATTATGCTTAATTTTTGTGATCTTAATTAAATGTAAATAATGCTTACAATACAATCTCCTGTAGTTTCGTCAAAATGGCTGTATGCACATTTAAACGATCCTAATTTGATAATTTTACACGCATGCATTTCAAGTCCAGTATCGGAAGCTCTTTCAGAAAATAGGAACATTAGCATTGAAGGTGCGCGTTATTTTGATTTAAAAACTAATTTTTCGGAAAAGGAAAGTCTTTATCCTACTATGGTGCCAAGTCCAGAGCAGTTTCAGAAAGAGTGTCAAAAACTAGGAATTGATCAAGATAGTATACTGGTGGTGTACGATGCTTTAGGAATTTACTGGAGCCCTAGAGTTTGGTGGCTATGTAGAGCTATGGGGCATCCTAATATTGCCGTTTTAGACGGAGGTTTACCAGAATGGATTCTTCATAATTTACCTTCTGAAGAAAATAGGAAAGAAACGTATGTAAAAGGAAATTTTACAGCGTCTTTCAATAACGGAGCGGTTGTTAGTT
Source organism: Cellulophaga sp. HaHa_2_95 (assembly GCF_019278565.1). Next base: position 1,832,766 of record NZ_CP058988.1, read on the forward strand.
TTAATGATGTTTTTGAAAATACGATATCAGAATTAGCTTTACTTATTGATGCGCGATCGCAAGGTAGATTCAAAGAAACAGCGGCGGAACCTAGAAAAGGCTTGAGAAGTGGGAGTATTCCTAAATCCATAAATATCCCGTACACTGAAGTGTTGCGAGGTGGTAAATCAAATCTAAGGGAGAATTAGCTGTAGTTTTTAATAGGCTAAAGAATGAAAGCAAACCATTTATATTTAGTTGTGCTTCGGGAGTAAAAGCATGTATACTATTGTTAGCGAGTGAACTAGTGGGAATTCAAAATAAAAAATCTGTCTATGATGGCTCATGGACAGAGTGGGTGCAAAGAGTATTGTAAATTTTATTTTCCTTCGGTATACGTTTTCCAGTCTTTTTCCTTGTGAATATTGTCTCCAAAGTATTTCGCTATTTGTAAAAATGCATCAGGTTTTTGATATCCGGGAATAGGAGAAAGCATATTCATTTTTTCATCTAAAAATATCGTAGTAGGATAGCTTAGTTTTCCTTGCATTAATGCAGCCGCAAATTCGTGGTATCCATTTCTTCCAGATGGAATAAATTTAAAAGTTTTTCCTTTGAATTCAATAGGTTCTTTGCCTTCTCCATCTAGTTTTACCATATAGAAATTCTTTTCCATATAGGCTGCAACAGTAGCATCCTGAAAAGTGTCCTTATCCATTTTTTTGCACCAGCCGCACCAATCCGTATATACATCGATAAATATTTTCTTCGGATTTTTATCTGTTTCGGCTAGTTTGGCAGCTTCTTCCCAAGTTAGCCAAGTAACTTCTTGAGCATTTGTAGTAAACACATTAAGCATACTAATTATAAAAACGGAGTAAAAGAATGATTTCATTTTGTACTATTTTGATTGTTTAGTCTCTAAACCTATTCAAAAATAACGTTTTAATTACTATTTTATTTTCAGGAACCATAAAACATAAAAAAACCCTGCAAGGCAGGATTTTTTTTAGTGTCTAATACTGTAAAGTTTTATTTAGCGGTAGCCTTCTCTTTTTTAGAAAAAAGGTTTTTTACGTCTACTTGATTTTTTATAATATCATCTAATGTTTCGCGCTCTCTAATTAAAACAGCTTCTCCTTTGTGCCATAATACTTCGGCAGGTCTAAATCTGCTATTATAGTTACTCGCCATGGTAAAGCAATAAGCGCCAGCATTTTTAAACGTAAGAATATCACCTTCAGATATTTCAGTAATTCTACGGTTGCTAGCAAAAGTATCTGTTTCGCAAATATAGCCTACTACAGAATAGTAACGTTCTCTACCTTCTGGGTTTGAGATATTCTCTATTTGATGGTAAGATCCATAAAGCATAGGGCGTATCAAGTGATTAAAACCAGAATCAATACTAGCAAAAACTGTAGATGTTGTTTGTTTAACAACATTTACTTTTGCAAGAAATTGGCCCGCTTCGCTTACTAGAAATTTACCTGGCTCAAAAGCTAGGGTTAATTCTTTCCCGTATTCTTTACAGAAAGCATTGAACTTTTCAGTTAGTTTACTTCCTAATTCTTCTATGTTTGTTTCAATATCTCCTTCTTTATAAGGTACTTTAAAACCACTTCCAAAATCAATAAAGTCCAATTCCTTGAAGTTTTTAGCAGTTTCAAACAATATTTCAGAAGCATAAAGGAATACATCAATATCTAAAATGTCACTTCCAGTATGCATATGAATACCGTTGATATGCATTTGAGTAAGTTCTACAATACGTAATAAATGAGGTATTTGATGTATGCTTATTCCAAATTTAGAATCAATATGACCTACAGAAATGTTAGAGTTTCCTCCAGCCATAACATGAGGGTTAATGCGGATACAAACCGGAACTTTAGGAAACTTACTTCCAAATTGTTCTAATATAGATAGGTTGTCAATATTGATGCGTACACCTAATTTAGCAGCTTCCTCAATTTCTTCTAAAGAAACTCCATTAGGGGTAAAGATGATGTTTTCGGGTTTGAAACCAGCAAGAAGACCTAATTGTACTTCTTGAATAGAAACAGTATCTAAGCCACTACCAAGGCTATTCATTAGTTTTAATATGGTAATATTGGATAGCGCTTTTGCGGCGTAATTTAATTTTAATTTTTTAACTCCACTAAAGGCGTTAGTAAGCCTGTTGAACTGAGCTATTATTTTTTCAGAATCATACACATAAACCGGATCTCCGTAGGTTTTTGCTATGTTCAATAAATCGTGATTCGTCATTGCAATATAATTTTGAAGCAAATCTATACTTCTTCTTGGTTTTGAACAAAATAAAACATCAAAAAACCAAAATACAACAAATTGTTTTATTTAAAACAAATAAAGCCCGTTCGGCTGTCGTGCTGCTGGTATTTCTAGGTTTTTATGCCTTTTAGAGAGAATCAAGGGGCGCAAGGAATGGATTTTTTAGGTGAATAGAGCTGGAAATAGGCTATTTTTTGTGCCTATTTTAAAATTTAAGAGATAGCTTTCTAATTTCATTAGGGTAATTAGCAATGGTTTGCTATTTTTGTCATCATTAAATAAAGACACGATTTACTTATGAATCTTCACGAATATCAAGGAAAAGAAATTTTAGCAAGTTTTGGGGTACGTATCCAAAGAGGAATTGTAGCTCACAATGCAAAAGAAGCTGTAGATGCTGCAAAGCAATTAACAGCAGAAACAGGAACTGGATGGCACGTTATAAAAGCACAAGTTCACGCTGGTGGCCGCGGAAAAGGTGGTGGTGTTAAATTGGCTAAAAATTTAAAAGAAGTTGAAGAAATTGCAGGACAAATCATTGGAATGAATTTGATTACGCCTCAAACTTCTGCTGAAGGTAAAAAAGTTCATCAAGTATTGGTTGCTGAAGATGTTTATTACCCAGGTGCTAGTGAAACGAATGAGTTTTACATGTCTGTGTTATTAAACCGTGGTACTGGTAGAAATATGATTATGTATTCTACAGAAGGTGGTATGGATATCGAAGAAGTGGCCGAAAGTACGCCACATTTAATTTTTACAGAAGAAATTGATCCTGCAACAGGGTTATTACCTTTTCAAGCACGTAAGATTGCCTTTAACTTAGGTTTGTCCGGTACTGCTTTTAAAGAAATGACAAAGTTCGTAGCGTCTTTATATAAAGCATATGTTGAAAGTGATTCAAGTATGTTTGAAATCAACCCAGTTCTAAAAACTTCGGATGATAAAATCATGGCTGTAGATGCTAAAGTATCGATAGATGATAACGCATTATACAGAAGAAAGCAATATGCAGAAATGCGTGACCTTCGTGAAGAGAATGCTATTGAAGTTGAAGCAGGTGCTTTAGGTTTAAATTATGTAGATCTTGAAGGTAATGTTGGATGTATGGTTAACGGTGCTGGTTTAGCAATGGCAACTATGGATTTAATTAAGCAAGCAGGTGGTGAGCCAGCTAACTTTTTAGATGTTGGTGGTACTGCTGATGCCGCTCGTGTTGAGGCTGCTTTCAAGATTATCTTAAAAGATCCTGCAGTTAAAGCGATATTGATTAACATTTTTGGTGGTATCGTTCGTTGTGATCGTGTTGCTCAAGGTGTCATTGATGCTTATAAAAACATGGGAACTATAAACGTGCCAATCATTGTTCGTTTACAAGGAACAAATGCTGATTTAGCAAAAGAATTGATCGATAATTCTGGTTTAGATGTACAGTCTGCTGTACAATTCCAAGAAGCTGCAGACAAAGTTAAAGCAGTTTTGAGTTAATATAAAAGTACTCAAAAAATATATTTCCAAAATGGGCAATGTTATCTTAACATTGCCCATTTTTTTTGTTTTCAATAGAAGTAGGTAATAGTTGAAAATAGTGTAAGGATTTCAGGAGATGTTTTAAGAATCCTATAGGTTAAAAAGCAAATTGTTAATTTTTTAATAAGTAAGAATAATCTTTCTTTTTTTGCTGCAATTTTAACCTAGTGTTAAATGCTTTAACGATGCGTTAAGTCTGCCTTTAGACTTGTATTTTGAAGCTTATAAGTTTTAATTTTGACATGAGATTAGGAAACGCATCATGAAGTTAAGGATGTGTTAAAGTGAAATTCGAGTGTAACATAATAGTTTGTGAGGCGTCTTTCTAATATCATCAATTAATCAGTTATCAATCTTAAAACAAATTATCATGAGAAAATTAAGTTTAGTATTCGTAAGTACATTATTACTATTATCAGGTTCAGTTCTAGCAAATGACAAAAAGAAATCTGACGAACCTGCAAAAAAATTATCAACTCAAATTGCTACATTATTAAGCAATAGTTCTTTAATCGTTGAAGACGACTTAACAGCTAATGTTCTTTTTACTTTAAATGAGGACAGAGAAATTGTAGTATTATCTGTTACTACAAATAGTGAAATAGTAGAGCAGTTTGTAAAATCAAAATTGAATTACCAAAAAGTAAGTCTAGAAGATTACCGTGAAGGAAGAACCTATACTGTTCCAGTAAGAATTACGGAGTAAGTATTTTTATTTATGTTGATCACAAAAAAAATCCTGAGTTAACTCAGGATTTTTTTTTGTTTTTATAATTTCCGTGGATAACGTTTTTATCTACTTTCTTCTCTTGTTTTGCTTTAAAGTCAGGATCGTATCCTTTTTTTGCTTGTGGGCCTTTTTTAATCGCGGCTAATTCAGCTTTTGGATTTTTTGGATTCTCTTTGGTTCCTCTAAAGTGAATTACTAGGGCGTTTAAAAAGTTACGCAGTATTTGATCACCACATTCCATGTAGTTTGGATGGTCTTCCTTTCTGAAAAATGCGCCAAGCTCTGCTTTAGAGATCTTAAAATCTACAAGTTTCAAAATGTCTACAATTTCATCATCCCTCAACATTAGTGCTACTCTTAGCTTCTTAAGAATATCATTATTAGTCATATAATCTAATTTTGCTGCAAGGTACTATTTTATACTAAAGTTCTTGATTTTTTCTATTTGTTTCCTATAATCAGCTATGTATTAATGAAGCATGCTGCCATGTTTCTAGTCTAACAACCCTAAGTAGTGTCATTTTGTCATTTTTAAAAATCTATTTGATGACAAAATGACGCTGTTTGTGCCTTGGTATGTATTTTGTCTATTGAATATCAAAGAACAAATATTTCTAATTAAAAAAATATAGTTATGAGTACAGTAAATAAGAATGTAGTATCTATTCCGGCATTAATGAATGAATTGTTTAAACCAGATTGGTTTGGTGGCGCCGAAGTATTAAATAGTAAAGTTCCTGCGGTGAATATAAAAGAGGATGATACTTCTTTTGTATTAGAATTGGTGGCTCCAGGAAGAAAAAAAGAGGACTTCAAAATTGAAATCGATAATGATTTATTAAGTGTTTCATTTGAGTCTAAGAAAGAAGTTGCTGAGGACAAGGAAGTAGAAAAAGTAAAACATACTAGAAAGGAGTATTCTTTTTCATCTTTTAAAAGAGCCTTTACCTTACCAGAATCGGTAAATAAGGAAGCTATTAATGCAAGTTATGAAAACGGAATTTTAAGTTTTAATCTTCCTAAAAAGGAAGAAGCATTACCAAAGCCAAAGCGATTAATAGAATTGGCGTAATGTAGTATGAAATTATGTTAACCGAAAGGTTCTCATGATGGTTGGTTTAAGTTGGTTAGTTAAAAGCGCCTCGGAATGCTACCGAGGCGCTTTTTTTATTCTTGCTTTTGAAGCATTTTTATCTCATCACGTAATTTGGCTGCTTGCATAAAGTCCAACTCCTTCGCAGCTTTTTCCATATCTTTTCGTTTTTCACGAATCATTTTTTCAATTTGTTCTTTTGTCAAGTAGTCCATATCCGGTTCTGCCGCTCTAGCTACTTCTTTTTCAAAATGATAGGTAGATACAGAATTCTTAGCTAACACGCTATCCAGGCTTTTATTTAGCGCTTTTGGCACCATATTATGTTTGGTGTTGTACGCAATTTGTTTTTCTCTTCGGTAGTTGGTGTCATCAATTGTTTGCTTCATGCTAGCCGTAATTTTATCAGCATACATGATAGCTTTTCCATTAAGGTTTCTAGCGGCTCTACCCACGGTTTGTGTTAAGGAGCGATTACTCCGTAAGAATCCTTCTTTATCGGCATCTAGGATGGCTACAAGAGAGACCTCAGGTAAATCTAGTCCTTCACGTAGTAGGTTTACCCCAATCAAGACATCAAAAATACCCTTTCTTAAATTTTGCATGATTTCTACACGCTCTAGGGTATCCACGTCACTATGAATATACCGACAGCGAACATTAATACGATCCAGGTATTTTGCTAATTCCTCTGCCATACGTTTGGTAAGGGTAGTTACCAGTGTACGTTCATCTTTTTCATTCCGTTGTTGAATTTCCTCTACCAAATCATCAATTTGATTTAAGCTAGGTCTCACCTCTATAATCGGATCTAAAAGACCCGTAGGCCTAATGATCTGTTCTACAAAAACACCATCACTTAGTTGTAATTCATAATCAGCAGGAGTAGCACTCACATAAATTACTTGATTTTGCAAAGCTTCAAATTCCTCAAACTTAAGCGGCCTATTATCCATTGCAGCAGGCAGTCTAAACCCATATTCTACTAAATTTTCTTTTCGGGAACGGTCACCACCATACATGGCATGTACTTGGGAGATCGTAACGTGACTTTCATCGACCACCATTAAATAATCATCAGGAAAATAATCCAATAGGCAGAAGGGCCTAGTTCCGGGTTCTCTACCATCTAAATAACGCGAGTAGTTTTCAATACCAGAACAGTATCCTAATTCACGAATCATTTCCAAATCAAAATTGGTACGTTCTTCTAGTCTTTTGGCTTCTAAAGGCTTACCAACTTCTTTGAAAAAATCAATCTGTTTTACCAAATCATCCTGAATTTGATGAATTGCATTTTGTAAAATATCAGGAGAGGTTACAAACATGTTTGCAGGGTAGATATTCAGGTTTTCGTAAGTATCTAGCTTTGTGTTTTTCAAAGGATCAAAGGCTTCAATCTCTTCAATTTCATCGCCAAAAAAGTGAATACGAAATGCATGATCTGCATAACTCGGGAAAACATCTACAACATCTCCTTTCACCCTGAAATTTCCATTCCTAAAATCTGCCGTAGTTCTAGAATATAAACTTTGTACTAATTGATGAAGGAATTTTGTTCTCGAAATTACCTGATCTTTATGAACAGAAATAACATTTTTTTGAAATTCTACAGGGTTTCCAATACCATATAAACAAGAAACTGATGCTACAACAATAACATCCCGCCTTCCTGATAATAGGGAAGACGTGGTACTTAATCGAAGTTTCTCTATGTCTTCATTGATAGATAAATCCTTTTCAATATAAAGGCCAGAAGTAGGGATATAGGCTTCTGGTTGGTAGTAATCATAGTAGGATACAAAATATTCCACCGCATTATCTGGAAAAAACTGCTTAAATTCTGAATATAATTGAGCCGCTAATGTCTTATTGTGTGCTAAAACTAATGTAGGTTTTTGCACCTCTTCAATTACATTAGCTACTGTAAATGTTTTTCCAGAACCTGTAACACCTAGTAGGGTTTGGTATTTTTCTCCAGTATCTAAACCTTCAACCAATTCTTTAATGGCATTGGGTTGATCTCCTGTGGGTTTAAATTCTGATACGACCTTAAATTTCATCCTATAAAATTACGAAAGGAAGGGGTAATAAATAAACGCAGTTGCGCTTATTTTTAACCCTATTTATCTTTTTAGGGCAAAGTGTCCCGTGAAAACTCTACCGTCTTCAAGATTTACTTTAAACCAATAGTCAGATGCCGGAACATTTATGCCATTGGTAGTGCCATTCCAACCTTTGCTTTCTGGTATGATACGGGTTATTAAAGTTCCAAATCTATCAAAAATCGAGATCTCACTATCGGCCTGATACATTTCATTAACCCCTATCAATTGCCAATAATCATTAGTGCCATCGCCATTAGGAGAGAAAAATTTTGGGTAACCAATAATAGCTATTTCATCTTCCGTTATACCGCAACCTTTTTTATCTTGAACGTAAACAGTAGCAAAGCCAGGTTCCAAATTTGAAAAATTTGAACTGGATTGGTAGTCTATTCCGTCTAAAGAATATTCGTAGTCCCCGTCACCGGTAACTAGGATTTCTATGGTATTGTTATCTGAAATATCCTTTATAATAATATTTTCAATTTGTGCTCTGTTAGAGGGGTAGACGGTAAAATCAACACTATTCGTACAAATTAGAGTTTCACTTAGCGTACTATAGTCATAACCGAGTGTTAATTTATAATTTCCAGGTTCAGAGATGGCTATCGTAGGTGTATTGCCAATAATGGTTTCAGAATTGTTCGTTGTAATTTTCCATTCGTAGGAATCATAACTGCTTGGAGCAACTAAGTCTAGGTATTCTCCGTCGGTACAGGCATAATGTTCTTCGGGAAAGGTAAACGAGGGTGCTGCATTTACAATAAGTGCTATGCTTTCTACACCTTGGCATTCATTGTCTTTTTCAAGACGCACATATAAATTGATGGATGGCGTAGTAAAGGCTCCAGAAATTTCATTTTGCTCTAAAGAAGCATCTTCTAGGCTTAAGTAGAACGTAGCATTAATAGCGGGGTAACTATTCTGTTTAATTTGTTCCAGATCAAAAACGCCTTCTATTTCTGCAGTGTCTAAATTGCTTTGGCACGTATAAAACGGACTCTCACTATTCGTGTTTATGGTTGTAGCTTGTACCGTAATCTCAAGGGTGCCTTCAGAAGAACATCCAAATTCATTGGTAGCCGTATAATAAATTATTTGATTAAATGGCGTAGTATTTCGATACCCAATAGGGTTTAATATAGGTTGGTTGTTGGTGATTGCGGTAGTACTTTCGAAAAACAAAAAATCATAATCCTCAGGATAGTTTTTTAAAAGGTAGGCTTGCTCTAAATTAAGCGATGTGATGCCGTCTGTGGTGCTATCTTCATCAATATCACATTGAATAATTTGTAGATTTTCTATTATCGGTACTGGATTTATAACAATGGTAGATTCTCCGATAATAGGGCATTCTTTAGGGTCTGCTAATGTTATTTTTAATTTGTATTTCCCAGCATCTTCTAATGACGCATTTGATATTTCTAAATAATAGTTGTTTGGGTTTATTAAAGGTATACCATCTTTTTCCCATTCATACCTAGCTCCTGAATATTCATCAACTTCAAGAATAAACGATTCTTTTTCGCAAATGGTTAAGGTGGTGCTGGTGCTCCCGTCCGAGTTTTTAATCAAATCAATCTTATTGAAAAAAGATTGAATAAATGGAGGTAGTCCTTGCATTGCTGTTTTTCCATTTAAAGAAACAGCATTCTGTACATAGTTGGCCGCCAATCCTTTAACACTAGGGTTGTTAATAACACTTAAATAGGCGGTTCCTTCAAAATAATTTTTTGGAGTTGTACGGTATATTTTTCCATTTTCTGCCATTTGTAAGGCACCTCTAAATGCCGCTCTCTCATCTATAACTACAGCTGAAGTTGAAATGTTTGAAGCAAAAAGGTCATACTGAATTAATGAAGCATTGCTTATTTCTTCATCATTAAACGTATGTACATACAAATAGTGTCCTTCCGTTGAAAATTCTACACCGTAGGGAATTGTATTGGAAGAAGGGATGGTTAGTTGTAATTGATTGCTAAGAATCCCCGTTTTTGGGTCAAAGTCATAAACAAACAATCCGTCATAAGCATTTGCACTTACCATTTTTGTACCATCAGAGGATAGCTTTAAATAGCCCCTTGGATCACTAATTAGTAGGTCAGGGAAAGTGTTTTTTACCGCATTCATATTTATTCCTGCAGCACTTACTTCATAACAATGATAGGTGTTAAAAAAGCCAACTGCACCGGCTTCGGAAGCCAAAGTAATTACCCAAATAGATTGTTCAAAGCAGTCTTTAATGACACCTGCAATTTTTTCAGAACTATCATTAAGAAGTTTTTTGTTTTTCTCTGTGATGGCCCCATTACCACCATTTTGTGAAATATCTAATACGGAATAATTGAGTCCAAAATCTGGATCACCTTCTACCACAGAAGTATCCACAGTAAAAATATAATAAATGTTTGGGTCTTCTGGTTTGGGTACAATAATGGCCGACTGTGTGCTAGAAGGGTCTCCCCATAAGCCGGTTCCATTTTGAACTATTTGATGATTCTTATTATACACTGTAATACCATCCGTGTAGGCTAACAAATTTCCGCTAGCATCCGATATAGAAGTACAGCCTTCAAGAGTAGTTAACTTACCATCTGTTAATGCTGTTACAGGGCCGTTATCATTAAACTGTATACCAGCACCATAACCAAAGTACCAGTTCGAAGTTTCTCTTTGTGCAGCGGCTTGCAAAAAGCTAAAGATGGATAAAAAAAGAATAAGATATTGTTTTTTCATCTGCTATTATTTTTATCATTCAGATGAAATAGATAAAGTAACTAATACTGCCATTGGTAGTGTTAGTTACTTCATAATTCATTTTCAGTGCGTTTCTCAGACGCTACAAGATACTACAAATCTCTTTTCTTTAATAATGCGTAGGATAAATAGATGAAAATTGCGGTCCAGCCTAAGACAATTAAGATATTATACCAATGCACGGCATAATCTATTGATAAATTGGCACCTAATTGTGTGCTTAATGATTTTACCGCTTTAAATTTTGTAATGGGCTCAACGATTAAGTTTGACATTGCTTCTAAAGGCATAAAATGCATAACTTTTTCTGATCCTTCTTTTCCAAAAAGCCACCATGCAAAAAATCGGATAATTAAGTTTTCAAAAATTCCCCACCATAGAATTAAAAATCCAAGAGCGAATGCTGATCTTTTTACCAATAAACCAAGAAATAAGCACATACTAAAAAAGCCAACGAGCTTTACAAAGTAGCCTAAAAAATAGCTTAAATCCGAGAAAATGATACTAATTTCAGTAAAATCAGAATAGAGCAACCCTAATACAAGAGAGACAAGAAAAACGAAAATTGTAGATAAGATAGAAAAGCTAATTACCATTAAGAATTTGCTCATAAGAAATTCTTTTTTAGACAAGCCATCAATTAAATTTTGCTTAATTGTTTTGTTACTGTATTCATTGGCAGTCATAGAAACAATTACTATAGCAAAAAATAATTTTAACCAAGATGCTATCCACGTATTTAAATGCCAGATGTAGGGAAAATTAAAAATACCTTGATCGGCAATATTAAAAACTATTGGAGGTCTATCTATGCGAATCATAGCAATTAGCGCCATACATAAAATTAGTGTGAAGTAGGCAAATATTAAAAATTTACTAGCTCTATTATTCCAAAGTTTTATAAATTCTATTTGTAATAAACGTATCATTTTTTAAAAGTTTTTTGTTGATTTGGAATAATTAGTTTTTCGCATTTTTAGTCAGTGTTAAGAACTGCTCTTCGAGACTTTCTTTACGTTTGGATAAGTGAGAAAGGATAATGCCTTTTTCGAATAGCGTTTTATTTAACTCCTCTGCAGATAGATCTTCCTTGGGGTAAGCGGTAATTAAACCATCTTCATTTTTTATACTACTGAATCTTGCATCCTTTTCTAAATACGTTATAAGGTTTTGTTCTTGCGATGTTTTAAGTTCAAAAAACCCGAAACTAGCTAGCATTTGATCAACACTTCCAGCATATAATTTCACTCCTTTTTGAAGGATGACCACATGACTACACACTTTCTCGACCTCATCAAGAAGATGCGATGCTAATAAAATAGTAGTTCCTTGTGAGGCTATTTTTTTTATAATTTCTCTAATTTGATGTATTCCTTGCGGATCTAAGCCGTTGGTAGGTTCATCTAAAATTAGTATTTCAGGATCATTAAGTAGGGCAGAAGCTATGGCTAAACGTTGCTTCATTCCTAAAGAATAAGTTTTAAACTTACTGTCTTTACGGTCTAGGAGTCCGACTAATTCAAGTTTTTCTGCAATTTTAGCTGTCGGCACTTCTTTAATCTTGCAGACCAATTTTAAGTTTTGGATTGCCGTCATGTACGGATAAAAATTTGGTCGCTCTATAATAGCACCCACCTTTTTTAAAGCATCATGCGTTGTTGTTGCTCCATTAAACCAGCTAAATTCTCCTGCTGTTCTGTTTACCACGTTTAGCACGATTCCTAGTGTGGTAGACTTACCACTACCATTGGGTCCTAAAATGCCATATACATTTCCCTTTTCTATGGTAAATGATAAATTATTGACGGCGACAAGGGGCCCAAATTTTTTTGTAAGATTGGAGACAGTAAGGATGGTGTTCAAAATTGATTTATTTAAGGTTGTGTATGTTTGACGAATTAGAAGACTAATTGTTACAGCAATTTTTAAATAAACAAATTAGAAATAGTAATAAGCTAATTTTTATTGACGCGATAAGTGATCCTCCGGTTCGTAATAATCGTTTTAACTTTTACAGACAGCAACGCATTTGTGCTTGTTGGTTCGTCACAAATATAATTGGCGTTGGTTAGCATAACGCGATACAAAAATCCATTCTTAGTGAGATCTGTATGTAAGACGCTAAGGCTACTTGTTTGTGCGCCAAAATAGTCCGTTCCATTTGTTATATTGGAGAATGTACTCCCCGAATCTGTGCTCACTTGCCACTGATAAGCACTGACATTTGTTGCGGTAGTGTTGAAGGTAGCATTAGCGCCAACAAAAACGGTTTGATTAATGGGCTGAACGTTAATAATAGGTGCTGCGCTAGCCTCTTGAAATTCATAGATTCCGTTTGTATTTGTATCGGCAGGAAGGGTATAAGCCGCAGCAATCACAGTACCATTAGAATTTACAGCGGGAGTTCCAGAACCATATTGCCCCCCATCGCCACCATCGGCATTTGCATTGTTATAGGCTTCATTGGCATCTGAACATCCATCACCATCACTATCTAAATCTACTCTGTCAAAAATGCCGTCACCATCAGAATCGGCACAGGCATTACTAGGAATTAGGCTTATATTGTCTAAAAAGAATTCGTCATGCGGCTGCGCTGTAGAAACCCCTTCAAATCGTAATTGGGCAGAATTAGAAGTGGCTGTAAAAGGAATAGAAAGTACAGCGGTATTTGATAAATTACCTCCGCCAGTATGCGCAGTGTCACCACCATTTTCAATACTCATTTGATCGGATAATTTTGAGTACACTAATACACCTCCTAAATACACCCGTAACGTAGACGAATTTAGATAGGTTGATACCGTACCTACTTCAAAAGAAAGTATATATGCTGTTCCTGATACTACCGTTAAATTTTGATATAGCGGTTTTGTTCCGGTGTTATATTCTTCATAAAATGCAAATAGGCCAGGATTCGGTTCTTGCCAATTACTTCCGTCAGGAGTCCACCCGTTATAATACCAAGAAGAAAAATCTCCGTTAAAAACAACATTAGTTCCTCCTGCCGAGGCACATTCTAGAGTATCTAAAATTCCATCATTATCATCATCCAGGTCATCGCTGTCGTTAACGCCATCCAAATCAGTGTCATTATGCACGGTAACTGTAGCTGTGGGGCTATCGGCGGAATAATTTCTGTCGGTTTGATTTTGAGTATGGGTTGCCGTATTGGTAACCGTTTCTGATTCTACATTGCTTGGTAATTCGTTGGCCGTAGCTACAATAATAATAGACTCTAGACTTCCAGCATTTAAAGTGCCTAAATTCCAGTTGGGATTTGCCCAACTCCCAACTGTGGGGTTTGCAGAAACTAAGGTAAATTCAGAAGGCATAACATCGGTAACTACAATATTTGTTACGGGGTCTTTACCAAAGCTTTCTATAGTTATTTTAAAGGTGACAGATTCTCCTTCAAGTACTTCAGACTTGTCTGCAGTTTTTTTAATTACGATATCTGGATCGCAGTAATAGGCAGATAAAGGTTGTGAATCATAGGTACATGTACCTTTTCTAACTTTAACATAATAGTCCCCAGCTGTAGTAGGAGTATAGGAAGAAAATATGGCTCCAGGAATAAGCGTACCATCTCCATACCATTGGTATGAATCATAAGTTCCGGAAGTTATTTGAATGTCAGAGTCAGGTAAGCATCCTCCACCCGTAACGACTAAACCTACCTCTGGGACCGTATCAAAACCAGAGAAGTACCCCGCAATTCCCCGATTGGCATTTACTCCAAAAAAACCAACGGCTATGGGTCCAGAAGATTGCACTTTTACATTTCCTGTTAAATTGGCCAAGTAAAATGTTTTCCAGTCACTAGATCCTGTAACGGCTAATGGAGCAGGTAGTGTTACCGTACCTGATCCGTCTGTTACTGTAATATTATTATTCGGGGTAGTGGTAGAAGCAATTATCGTAATACCTCCTGTCAAGGTAGTTCCTGCCGCATTGGTAATGTCCGGAATGTTATCCATATTATCTGGCAACAAACAGTTTACGGGGGCAACAAAGTTTAATCCTATTGTTTGTACGCCAGAACTACCTGCTAAGTTTTGATACGCATAGGCATCTTTTGAGGTGGTTACCAACATATTGGCGCCAGGAGTACCACTCGAATAATTGGAGCCAGGGACGATAAAATAATCCCCATTATTGATAGTTGCCATGGGAGTAGTAGAACCATTTACGAAGATTTCCGTATTATTTTGTGTTCCAATTAGTATAGGGAACTCGGTGTCATCACGGCCATTTCCTCGAATAAAAACATATTCCTTACCTAATTTATTTTCAGGAACTGGCTGATCTATACCTGCGTCACGGCTACTGCTAGAAGATGCGACTACACCATAGTTTAGCCCGCCATTACTGATCGCAATATTTTTTGTGGATGCAATAGAGGCACCCAACCAGCCATCAATATTTGCTGAGGTTTGATTGGTATAGGCTTCTAGGACAAAGGATTGATTTTTATTTAATATTATTTGTAGGGTATTACTGGTAATACCACCACGATTATTTTGTAATCTAAATTCACAATTAGGATCATACCCTGTAATATCTACGACCGTGTTATCTTCTGTGGCCATAATCCCTAAAGACGTGGTTATTTCACTCGTAGTAGCGTAATTAGGAGCACCTCCCCATTTAAATTTTGTTCCTAGTGCCTGCCTACCTTTGGAGGTAAGGGATGTGGCTTGCGCTGACGAGGTACCTCTATAGTTCACATAGAATTTTTGACCTCCAAGCGATTCAAACCGGAGTCCGCTACTGCCAATTACGACTCCAGTATTGTCATTTTTCACCATGGTAATATCATTATCACCATCAGGTAAAATATACACACCAGGGTTAATATTTGAAATAGAAAAGCTTGCAGCGGGAGTAGCAGCAGTACCTATGTAGGCATTTACGGTAAATGTCGTTGTTTCTGGGGTTGATAAATAAATGACTTGATCTTTGACAGCAGAATTGTTACTTCCTTGTTTCAATGGAGGTAAGTAGTGCAAGTCACTTAATTGTGCATACCCAAATTTGGAGCACCCTATACAGATAAAAATTAGTATGCAAAGATGTTTCATCAGTGTGTTGGGTACTGCTGTAAGTATACCCTGCTATTATCTGCACAAATTAAAGGTAATTGATCAACCTATTTAATTCTTTGTTGTAAAAGAATCAATACCTGTTGCATAGCCTTAAATATGAAACATTTTTTTTGAGTTAAATAAATTTAAACATCAAAATAGGCATGTGAGGTCTTTAGTTCAAATGAATTGAAGTATTTTAAACTTAATTTCTATTGGCGCGATAGGTGATTTTTCTATTGGTAATAACGGTTGTAGGGACAGTTTTGTTAACAGTTACTGTCGCAGAAGGATCATCTGTGGTTGTATTCGAATCGGTTTGATCTTGACTATTGGAAACAGTATTCGTATAGTCTACTGTTGATACATAAACATTATCTAGTCCAGCTTTGGTTACAAGGATTAAGGTTTCTAAATCTCCAGAATCCATATTACCGACATTCCAATTAGGGTAGGTGAATGATCCTTTTGACACGGAGGAAGAAATTAATTCTAGGCCCGAAGGTAATACATCGGTCAACACTAAATTGGTAACAGAATCTATTCCTAAAGTTTCAACAGTAATGGTAAAAGTTACGGTATCACCGTCATACACTACATTTTGATCGGCATCTTTATTAAGAACGATATCAGGATTGCAATAATAAGCGGTTAAAGGTTGCGAATCATAAGTACAACCTCCTTTTGTCACACGTACATAATAATCTCCAGCACTGCTTGGAGTATATTTTGCACTATTAGCTCCTGCAATCAAAGATCCATTTTCATACCATTGATAATCATCAAAATTGGGGTCTACAACTTCTACTTCAGCTGTAGGTAAACAGCCGCCGCCGGTTACTTGTAAATCTACTTCAGGAACAGTATCAAACCCAGAAAAATATCCAGCAATACCTCTAGCGCCATTAAATCCTATAAAACCAACTGCAATTGGACCGGTAGATTCTACACTTACATCCCCTGTTAATCCGGGTACATAATATGTTTTCCATAAGGTAGTTCCTGCTACACTCGAAGGAGCGGGAAGCGCTACGGTACCAGAACCGTCTGTTACGATGATATTGGCATCAGGAGTAGAGGTAGAGGCAATGATAGTTACTCCTCCAGAAAGTGTTGTTCCTGCTACATTAGTGATGTCAGGAATATTATCCATAACGTCTGGCAAAAGGCAATTAACGGGGGCAACAAAATTTAATCCTTGCGTATATACAGCACTAGAACCTGCTAAACATTGATATGCATAAGCATCTTTGGAAGTAGAGACAAACATATTGGCGCCGATACTGTTAGAGGAATAGTAAGTGCTAGGTATTTCAAAATAGTCACCATTATTCAGTGTCGCCAGTGCCGTGGTACTACCGTTTACATAAATTTCTGTATTATTTTGGGTCGCAATTATAATAGGGAATTCTGTGGCACCATTGGTTCCACCATTACCTCTTACAAAAACATACTCTTTACCTAATTTATTTTCAGGAACGGGTTGGTCTATTCCTGCATCCCGATTGCTAGAATTTGCTTGTCTTCCATAATTTAAGGATCCGTTGCTAATAACAATATTTTTATCGGCTACGATAGAAGCGCCGATCCACCCTTGGCTTTGTGCTACAGAAAATGTATTTCCCATATATGCCTCGAAAACAAATGATTGATTAGCGTTTAGAGTAATTTGATAAGAATCGGCGGTTATCCCTGACGCGTTGTTTCCTAATCTAAAAACACAATCAGGATCATATCCTGATAAGGTAATTAGGGTATTATTTTCGGTAGCCATGATACCCACGGTGTTCGATTTAGAAACGTGAGTACCTAGATTAGGAACTCCACCCCATTTAAAACGGGTTCCCATAGCAGCTCTACCCTTAGAGGTTAAGGAAGCAGCTTGTGAACCAGAGATTCCTCTGTAATTCACATAAAACTCTTCACCATTCGGAGCTTCAAATCTTAACCCACTGTTACTTAAGACAATTCCCGTATTGGCATTACTGACTAGAGATATATTGTTATCGCTATTACCAGGATTGTATACAGCCGGACTAGCCTTTGATAAAGAAAATGTAGTGATGGGAGTAGCACTAGTGCCTAAATATGCATTTACAGTAAAGGTTGTTGCTTCTGGAGTTGACAGGTAAAATGCTTGTTGTTGTATAGCTTGATTGTTACTTCCTTGTTTTAGAGGTGGTAAGTAATGTAAATCACTTAATTGTGCTTGTACAATAGAAGTACTAAGAACAAAAAAAGAACAAAATAGATATAAATACTTCATCGTTTTATTATGTGTTTTTTAGGAAAAACCTAAAAATCCATTCGAATAACTGCAAATTAATAAATCTTAGCGACTAAGTACAAGTCTTTGTTGTCAAAGACAGAAGAACTGTGGTAAGTTTTAACGCACTTTGGTGTTTGAACGTAACATTATCAAGAAAAAGAAAAAATCCGAATAAATAGCTTTTAGCTACCTATTCGGATTTTTGAATTAAATGTTTGGGTTATTATCGGTATAAGGTGAAGTGACCTACAAACTCTCTGTCATCATCAGCTCCGTTTAATTTAATGATATACCAGTAATCACCTGTAGGTAAATCAGTATTTTTATATAAGCCATCCCATCCAGTAGGGTTGTCAATTAATCTATACACCTCTCTACCATAACGGTCATATATAGTAATATAGATATCTGGGAATTGGGTTATATTATCTGGGATCCATAAATCATTAGTACCATCTCCATCTGGTGTAAAGAAATTAGGTATTTCTATATCAATAAATTCAATATATATACTTGTTACAGACTCACATCCATTTTCATCGACCACACGAACTTCATAAGTATCTGTACGTCTAATATAGAAAGTGTTGTCATTACCATTATCAATACCATCAAAATAGTATGTATATTCTTCTTTTCCACCTGTGGCGATTGCTGTAATTTCATTGATGCCTCTTTGTTCAGCTACCAAAACTAGTGGTTCATAACCTTCAACTTCAAAGTTAAAAGTTCTAATACATCCGTTCGCATGCGCAATAGTGATGTAATGAGCACCCGGCGTCATATTTGTAAAGTTAGAATCCATAACAAAATCATTAGGATCTACGGAATCCAAGCCATACAAAACGTCGCCACTTACACTAGGATCTTCAAACACTATATCTAAGTTATTTTCAGGAACATCACCTGTACATACATAGATTACGGTCGCTGTAGCATTTAAATTTTCTCCAGCATCAACAATTACCGTCTGACTTGTAATACATCCATTAGCGTCTTTTACGTATACGGTATACGCATCTGCTGCCAAGTTTTGGTAGGCTACTAGTCCATCTACGAAATCAGCATCAGCATCAGAATTTAGACTGGTACTATATGGAGCTGTACCGCCATTGATGGTTAAATTAATAGTACCATCTTCATCACCAAAACAAATCTCTGGAGTAGTGCTGGATACAAATTCTAATAGGGTAGGCTCTGTGATGGTAACTTCTAGTTGTTCAAAACAACCATTTCTGTCTTGAGCAATTATGGTGTACATGCCAGGTGCTAAATCATTAAATTCATTTGTTTCATCAAACTTATTAAGGTTTGGTGAAATTGCATACTGGTAGGTACCTGAACCACCTGTCATATTCACAACAATACTTCCATCATTTTCTCCAAAACAGCTAATGTTCGTAATTTCTGGAGTTACCACTAGCGGTGTTGGCTCCGTAATTTGGATTACGGTAGATATTGTTTCACAATCACCGCTCCGAACATTCACATAATACGTACCCATTGGTAAATTTGCAAAAACTTCTGTTGATTGGTAAGGTCTTATTTCAGTAACCAAACCTGCATCAGCAAATAGTCCGTATTGATAATTTCCTAATCCGCCATCTGCTCTAGCGCTTATAACAGCAGTATTTTCGCCATTACAATTAATTACTGCCGCTGAAGTATCTACTGCCACAGTTAGTGTTTCAATTGGGTCAATCACTACCGTATTTGAGACTGTTGAAATACAATTAAAACTATCTCTAATAAAGTACTTATACGTTCCTGCCGTACTATTTTGGAATAGATGCGTATCACTACCATTAATTTCATTCATGGTAGTGAAATTCACACCATCAGTACTCCAAGTGTATGGTGCTGTCCCGCCTGTTCCTGTTAATTGCAATTGTGCATCTACGGTACAACCTAATGGAGATACGGTTACTAAAGATCCGGCAGGTTCAAGTGGATCTACAATTTCTACAATTGATGATTCAAAAGTACAATTCATATCATCCAAAACACTAACGGTATAAAAACCAGCAGCAAGATTATTAAAAGTTGCAGCTACCTGACTAACAGAAGTACGTAATAAGGTAGTACCTGTTGCGTCATTATAGGTATTCAATCTATATCTGTAGTTAGCGCTTACATTTCTTGGTGTTAAAGTAAAGGTAACTGAAGCATCTGTATCTCCTTGACAAACTAAATTGGTATTGCTAATAGTTCCAGTAATAGCATCTGGTACAACCAGATCGAATGCATTTGCAAAAGGAATAGAACAACCAAGAGCATCTTCAACATTCACAGCATAATTACCTGCAGGTAAGTTCTGGAATAGATACGCATTTACATTCGTTGCAATTTCAACTGTAGTACTCGTATCTTCATTGATTAAGGTAATAGTATATGGAGCTAATCCTCCTGTTGGATCTACATTGGCAGTTCCTAGATCATTGGTACATCCTACATCTTCCGTAACAATAGGAGCTAGGCTTATTGGAGCGCTTGGCGTAGCAATACTAAATATTCTATTCTGCGGGCAATTTGGTAATCCGTCTTGTATAACTTCAACTCTGTAATTTCCTGCGGCAACAAAAATAGCTGCTGTTGGTCCCGCATTTGGTGAATTATCGGTAAAGATAAATGCACCATCATCACTAGGGTCGTTTGGCGTACCATTTGTGTTGTAAATAGAATAGGTATAACTTCCAGTATACGTAGCATCACTCATGGTCAAACGGATACTACCATCATCACCAAAACAAATCACATCGGATAATTTTTCTACAGCAACACTAAAGGTGTTCGGTTCCGCTACCACATGTTGTGTTGTAATCACACATCCTGTAACGGTATTGGTGACTTGAATGGTGTGCGTTCCTGGTTGTAAATCTGAAAATAGATTCGATCCTTGTGCGGTTCCAGAAGGTAACAACCTAAAGCTATAGTCTCCAGGGTTTGTGGCGTAGGTAGAAAGACTACCTGTTACATTCACACTGATATCTTCACCTAGATTAGCACAACTAATAGCTTCTGTAACGGTTGTAGTGGCAGAAATCAATTGGTCATAAGGAATAACCGTAACGGTCATCTCTGCATTACAACCTTTAGAATCAAACACACGGACAATAACGTCACCACCAGCAAAATCTGTATACGTATATGTGGTTGCTGTACCGTTTTGTAATAGAGTACCTGTGGCAACATCTTCAAATTCAAAACGAGCATAGGTGGTACTGCCCCCTAAGATACTTGAAGCATCTAATACGATAGTAGCATTAGTGGTCGTATTGTCTGTTGTACAGCCAAATCTATTTACTGTTGGTGCATCAAACGTAATGGTATTGGGTTCTCCAACAACAATAGTCGTTCTAGTAGTCATACATCCGT
The DNA here is from genome assembly GCF_019278565.1 of Cellulophaga sp. HaHa_2_95. The sequence continues at coordinate 1,853,986 of NZ_CP058988.1, forward strand.
TAGGACCAGTTCCAGTTATTTCATACGTAGCTGCAGGGAGCCCTATAAATGTATTTGTAGCTGTGTCATAACTTCCATTGTTAGGCAGTATCGTGTAGCTTAAAGGATTATTACCATTGTTTACTTCTGCAATTGCAATAGTACCATCTGAAGCACCATTACAGGTAACATCTTTTGGGGTTGCTGTAAAGTCTGGTTGTATCGCTATTGGAACATTTACCGTAAATACTCTAAAACATTCTGGACTAGCAGTATTGGTATCATATACTCTTACAGTATAGGTATCTGCTACATTAATTAAGGCTGTTGCGGGTGTCGTAAATGCTGTTCTTGCTGTAAATACTCCACTAGCTGAATCTATAATTTCATATTCGTATGCACCAGATCCTGATGAAGCACTTATTAAAATTTCAGCATCATTTGTACAACCTAAGTTTTCATCTAACGTAGCTGAAGCTTGTATGGTCGGGTATACTTCTACAGTATCTGAAGCTGTACAGCCATTACCGTCTTTTACGAAAACAGTATAGGTATTTACGGTCATATTTGTAAAGACTCCTGAGTTATCTACATAAGTAGCGCCTCCATCTATAGAATATAGCAACGTTGAAGAATCTCCTAAAGTGGTATTTATAGTAACTGTTGCTGAGGTGCTACAATTATCTACCGCTACACTGGTAATCGTTGGAGGTGCAGATAAGGCCATTGTGACAGTCCCTAAAGGATAAGAACAGCCATATTGGTCACTTACACTTACTGCATAATCTCCGGCAGCAGAACCTGCTGGTATCTCTAAAGGATTGTCTGTGGTACCCGTAGCAATTACTGTAGCGGAAGGATCTGTTACCGTAAAAGTGTAAGTACCTCCACCACCAGTGATAGCATCAACACGTATTAAGCCAGGATTTGCACAAGCAATATCTTCTAATTTTACTAGTGTAGCTGTTATTGGAGCTAACTCTTCTAATAATATATTTTCTGATGCGGATATACAGGTATCTGTACCACCATCTATTTCTGTTACAATGATAAAATATTCATCTGCTATTAAATCTGTAATAGATAAGTTATTGGTAAACCCTACAATAGTACCGGCCATACCTGGCGTAGTTCCATTTCCACTTGATCTAACGATAGTACCAGCTATATTATATAACTCCCATCTAAACTGCGTTCCGAATGGGGTTTGGTTGTCGGTAATTGTAAAGTCTATCGAAGCATTAGCTGCACTGTCACAAGAAGGAGTTGAGGTGTACTCAACTTGTAATGGAAGTGGATTGATGATATCATTAACATTTACATCACTCTGACGAACACATCCATTAAAATCACGCACATAAAAAACATATGTTCTACCAGGTGTTAAACCTGTCCATAAGTAATTACCATGACCTGCAGGAACTGTAACAGCGGTACCTGACGAATCATCAGTAGTACCACCAGCATACCAAGTACTTGTCGCAGGGTTAAAGTTTGAAGGATCATCCGAAATTGCATATTCATACCCAGGAGTACCTTCTGAACCTTGAACTTTTACTTGTAATTCGTTACAATTAACCACTACTGCGTCTATCGTAATATCTAAATTGTCTAAAGGATAAGGAATTGTATATCTAGGGAAATCTGTTTGGCAAATTGTATTTCCGGAACCATCAACTGTTCTCATAGAAGGCTCAACATTATCACCTGATAAATATCCCGTTAATCTATCTGTAGTACCCGGTATCGTATTATCAGCTGTCCAGGTAAGACCACCATCTGCACTAAATTCTATAGTGCCTAGAGTACTAGGGTAGGCGTCAAATCTAAAACCAAAATCACTCATTAATCCGGTACAGGTACTTGGCGTAATTCCTATGATATCAGCCGTTAACTCGTCAGGATTAGCAATGTTTACATCCGGTACGGTTGCGACTAAACAGCCACTCGCATCTGTAATATTAATGGTATAATTTCCAGTTGCTAAATTGTAAAATGTTTTTGTATTACTGATCACGTTTGTATCTGTAGCATTTGATGCCCCAGCATTGTCCAGGTCTATTATTTCATAAGTATAGGGTGCCACACCAGAAGTTATTTCTACCGCTATTGTGCCTAAACCATTGTAACATTCAGGATCTGTTGGTGTTGCCGTAAAAGTTAACGGAGTTGCAGGGTCTACGGTAACCGTTTCCGTGTATTCACAATGTGGATCTGCGGCACCATTATCCCAAACATAGACATCATAGGTGCCAGCGTCTGCAGCTGCTACGGTAAATGTACTTGTAGCACTAAAATCTGCTGCGGTTACTGGGGTTGTTGTTGGAACAAAAGCGTAGGCTAAGTTGCCATCACCACCTGTTGCAGTAACGCTAATGCTACCATCTCCACAAGAGCTAACATCTACGGTAGTTACTGTTGCATTTAAGTTAGGTTGAATATCAATAGTTTTTAAAACAGATACACATCCAAAGGCATCGGTAACTTCTACATCATAACTACCATTTGCTAAACCTGTAAAGGTATGCGTGTTAGCAGTAGCTGGGGTAGGAGTAATCCATGCGCCACCGTCTACTCTAAATTTATAATCTCCATTACCATCAGTAACCGTAACTAAAATGGTTGCATTATTTAAGCCATCATAACATGAAGTTGCTGTAAGGTCAAAATCAATATCATCAAATTTTGTTATAGTAACAGGAACAGTGCTTATCACATCACATCCTTTAGCATCTTGTACGCGTACAAAATAATCACCTTCTATAACATTTGTAAATGTACTCGAGGTTTGGTATGCTCTAATAATGATATTTCCGGCTTGTTCTAATTGGTACTCATATCCAGGAGAACCTCCTGTTGCGCTTGCTTCTAAAGTTCCACCAGTATTAAAGCAGGTATAATCAGCTGTTTGACTTAAGCTAGGAACTATGGCTGTAGGTTGTGTTAAAGTTGCGTTTACTGTTGCAGTACAAGTAGTATCGCTTATTTTACGTATTTGTACGGTGTAGGCTCCATCTGCTAAAGTTGCAGCGGTTGTTACCGGAGAAGTTAATGAAGTTGTCCAAGTAGTACCACCGTCTACAGAATATTCAAATCCGGTTGCCGTATCAAAATTTGTTACTTCAAAACGAATGCTTCCATTTGTACCAGCATTACAGCTAGGATCTACTGTTCCTAATAATGCTGCTGAAAATTCTTTATTATCTTCTATAACTACAGTTACATCTGCAGTTTTTTCACAAATTTCAGGAGCTTGAGAAGCTTGAATGTCATCAAGGATTAAATCATTACCGTCATTACTATTTACATTATTACGTATGATAATACCAACAGTGGTATTCGTACCAGGGTTAAATGTAACTGTACGATTATGCCAATCGTCAGCATTGGTGTTTTTAGGAATCTCTGCTGTTGCAACACTAGCAATAACAGTACCGGAACCATCTACCAACTCTATGGTCATTTCAGGATTGTTACCGCTACCACTAACCCTCATAAGATTGTAGGCCCATAAAGAGAATGTAATATCTTGATTAGGTAATACCTCTATTCCGTTTCTAGACCATAAAACACCATTTAGAACAGGTGCTGGATACACGTCTGAGAAAGTACTCACATCGATAGCTAAGAAACGCCCGTCTGTTAGACCTGTATGATCATTAGGACTTCTTAACGTAGTAATCGGATTGGTCACAAAATTAGTAACGGTATATTCTCCATTTACTAAAATTCCAGCCGGGCCGCGATTACAGTCTGTAGCAGCGCCGCTTTGTGGTTCATAACAATAATCCGATCCTATTTCAGCTATTTGCGTAGATACACCGGCTCCAAAATTTTCAAGAAATAATGTGCTTTGATCAGGAGTTATGGTTCCAGAGAAGCCAATAGTTACAGTTTGCGAACCATTGCCCACTCCAGTAAAAATATTATTGTCAATCGGTGCATTATCGGTACCATTTAATTGATACGTATAGTCGAAATCTGTAGTGTTTGAAGGGGTGATCGTTACCGTACCCAATCCATCACAATCATAATCAATGGTACTTGTAAAGTTAGGATCTGCAGGTGCTGTAGGCACTGTAAGTTCCATTTCATACGTACAGTCTAAACCGTCTCTTAATACTAAGTCATAATTTCCAGGAGCCAATAAGCTAGAAGCAGTACTTGTAAAAGTAGCACCACCATCAAAACTATATTCGTAGGTTCCATCGCCACCAGAAGGGTTTAGTATTTTTACCAGTGCCCCAGCAGGATTACAAGAGGCATCTTCGATTATGGAAGCAGAAGCATTTAATCTAAAAGGTTGGTCTATTTCATAATCTTCGCTAGTTTCACAACCAGTTGTTGCCGTTGCCCCACTAGAATCCATCACTGTAATCGTATAGATCCCCGCAGCTAAATTATTGAATGTATTTGGAGATTGGTAGGTAGTACCACCGTCCAAACTATATAAGTAAGGAGCTGTTCCGCCCGTTACTCCAATAGTTAATGTTGCCGTTGCAGAATCGGCACAGGTTATTGTACTGTGTGTTGCTGTAATTTCTGGACTACCTAAATCTTCCACTCTAACTGAATTGGATATTCCGAAGCATCCATTACCGTCTCTTAAGATAAAGGTATAATCACCTTCTTCTCCAGGGTAGTAGGTTAATGGAGCACCACGATAACCGAAAAGGAAATTAGAATTTTCAGTAAATGCAGCATCAGGTACAGATGCCTCATCAGCATATAATGGTACACCGTTTTTACTGTAAATGGCCATTTCATAGACAGGGCTTGGTAATCCGCCAGAGGCAGATAAATTTACAATGCCCGCAGTACAGGTTATATTTTCTGAAGTTACCGCTACTAATTGAAGCGCTTCAATGCTTGCTACTGTGATATTTTGAGTATCTGTACATCCGTCTTGTGTTGTAGTAATTACAATGTAATCATTTGCAGTTAATCCTGTGAAATCATAGGAATTATCATTTATGGTAGGATGATTGCTAATTGCAGAACCATTGCCACCATTTGTGCCATCATCCAAACGAAGTTCATATCCGTAATTAGGTAATGCATTTAATACTTGTACGCGTATAGTACCGCCATCATTACAATCTTCTGGGGTAGTTGTTACAGTAACCGTAAAATCTTCTTCTCTAATTCCGATATCTTCTGTTTCAAAAACACAAGCACCAGCTATTGGAGTATTATCAATAGGATTTAATTGGGTAACCTGTACTTTGTAGGTACCATTAGTAGCAATATCAAAATTTGGTCCGTTATTGGCAGAAAAAGGAATTAGAATAGCATCACTAATTACATCTACTAACTGAAAACCATAACCAGAACCTACATTTGTTATTCTTATATTTCCATCTGTTTCACATAATATATTTTTAGAGGTGAAGTCTAAGTCCAACTCATTTTTAAATACCGTGAAATAGAAACGGCTAGAACATCCATTGGTATAATTTAAAACAACTCTATATTCGCCACTATCGGTAGCCGTAAAATTGTTTAGTGTTGAAACTTCGGACCAAGTACAAGTTCCATTTTTATTTCCACAATCCTCACCGCTGTCTGCACAACTAGCTTCATCTAGTAGTTGCCAAGAAATACTTTGAGCATCGGTGATTCCCAATTGAAGTGTTACTTCATCTGCAGCACCACACAAGTATATTTTAGGTAATAGATCACCGTCAATAGAACAGGTTGCAATTTCTCCTTGAATATCATTATCAGGATTAGTATCATTATTTACTTGATTAAAATAATCTACTATAGGATTTGTTTGTGTCGTTCCAAAACGTTCTACTTTAATGCGTTCTATTAAATTAGGACAGCTGCCATCTGTTGTTTTTTCTACTATATAGTCACCAATTACGGTAGTACGGTAGGTTCTAGGGTCACCATCAGGATCACCATCATTTAATACCGTATCTGATGCATCGATCACACCATTATTATTGGTGTCTAACACCCAATTGTAAGAAACAAAACCTTCTCCTGCTGTTAAGATTGTGAAATCTCCACACAGTTGAACTGTTCGTGCTACATCGCATCCGGACAAATCGTTTAGAATAGAGTTGCTTGCTACTTCTGTAATTCTCTCACAGGCGCCAATAGAATTAGATCCGCCTTCATCAGTGAAAGTATTGGTGTTTAATACTCCTTGAAAGGTAGAGTATGCTAAATTTTCTAGGGTAGAGGAACAAGCCGCTACGAAATCGGAACAATTCCCAGTTATAGAAACCGTAATACGGATACTATATTCTGGATCTCCCACTTCTACCAAGTTATTTGGGATGGTAAAGTTCAGGGTGTTATTAGCAACATCTTCTGTGTAGGATGCTCCAGGAGCATCAGAAAAATCTACACCATCTAAAGTTACATTATTAGGGAGTATATTTCGAATCGTATAATTTACGGCATTATCATCTCCTGTATTTTGAAAACGAAGTACGTATTCTATGGTCTGTCCTAAAGTGACAGCTTGACCGTTAATATCCGTTCCTCCTAAATTTTCAGTAGTATTTCCTAAAAATATTTCAGGAGCAAATACTGGTACATAAGGGGCCGCAATAACAGTACCATCAGTAGCATCTACGACAGGTACTCCAGTACCATATTCTCCACCATCTCCACCATCAGCAGTGTCGCTTTTATAAAATTCATTGGCATCGCTACAACCATCACCATCACTATCTAAGTCTAAATGATCAGGAATACCATCCATATCTGTGTCTAAATTAGCACAGAATCCAGAGAAAGAATCCGTGTTGTAAGCTAGAAAAGCGATGTCTGCATTCGAAGACAGTTCTAAACGCAAATATGCAACATCATTAATGCTGCTAGCAGGTATACCAAATTCTGCTAGTTCAATAGTTGCCAAGCGATAATCTCTGGTCGTATTTTTTGCGAAAACACTCCCATTAGCATTGTAAACATCTAAATTATAAGAACCCACTACGGTAGATAGAGCTCCACTTCCTGTGTCTTGTACTTGTACGGCATTCCCTAAAGGAGCACCACTAGCATCGTACAAGCTAATTATATGACCAGATCCTCCAGGTTGAGCAATCTGTGTTAATAAAATATCAGGAATACCATCACCAACGGTAGTTGCTACAATTGGGTCTATTTCATAAGTCCAATTATTTCCAATATTGGCGATTGCAGTACCTAAATCTAAACTGTTTTGACCATTGGTTAGCAAGGGGTTCAGTGGGTCAGTACTAGGGTCTCCTACTACGGTTAAACCTAAGGCGTTATTTACATCACCATCATTAAGACTGGCTTCTATGGTCATTTCTCCATAGATATTATTTGAAGGTGTTAATCCTAACCAATTAGATTCAGAAATATTTAGATCTACCGAGCCATCATTATTTGTATCAATGCCATCCATCAAACCATTATTGTTGCTGTCAAAAATATCGTCATCTATAACACCGGTAGAAAACGTAGTGCCGCTGGAAGTAAAGGCCAATAATTCGTGAGAAAGATTGGGTCTTGTACTATTTAGACTTGTAGAAGAACTTCTCCATAAATCATTAAAATTGGTAAAAATTTCAGTTACTGGGCTTCCGCCCTGAACCGTTGAGGAAGGAGAGGTAAAACTTACTCCACTTGAAATAGTACACAGTTGTTCTACAGAATCATAAATACCGTCATTATCATCATCTAAATCAACAGAATCAATAACGCCATCTTTATCATAATCATTATGCACAATAATTCTTGCAGAAGGGGTGTCAGGCGTAGTGTTTGTATCCGTTTGGTCTTGTGTATTAGTAACTGTATTGACTAAGGTAAGTAAAGGAAGTATATCTATTTCATCACCTCGAACTTCCAATTCTAATTCGGCCGATTCACCACCATTGAGTGTTCCTATATTCCAAACATTTCCGCTGAAAGTACCTGAAATAGTAAAGTCAGACACCAGCGTTAAACCAGCTGGAATATTATCTGTAATTCTAAGATTAGTTAATGGGCCAATACCATTATTTTTTACCTTGATGGTAAAAGTAGCTGTTTCGCCTTCCGTAATTTCGGACTTATCAACTGTTTTATTAATTTGTATATCTGGATCACAATACAATGCGTTAATCGGTTGAGAATCATACGTACAAGGACCTTTAGTACCTCTTACGAAGAATTCTCCAGCTCCAGAAGGGGCATAGTTTGGACTATTTGCACCAGGGATAAGTACACCGTCTTCATACCATTGGTAGGCATCAAAATTTCCTGTGGCTTCAAATATTTCAGAACCAACAAAACATCCGCTACCTCCCCTAATCTCTAAAGTAACTTCAGGTACGGTATCAAATCCAGAAAAATATCCGGCAACACCTTGGGCACCATTATAACCAAAAAAACCAACGGCAATAGGCCCTGTTGATTGTACACTTACATCACCATCCAAATTAGGTATAAAAAAAGTTTTCCAGTCGCTAGTTCCTGCAACTGGAACAGAAGCAGGTAAGGATACGGTACCACTACCATCGGTAACGGTAATGTTGGCATCTGGTGTATTTACTGCGGCGATTATCGTAACCCCACCAGACATGATTGTCCCGGCAATATTTCTAATATTTGGAATATTATCCATGACATCTGGTAATAAGCAGTTTACAGGAGCTACGAAATTTAATCCTTGGGTATATACTGCACTAGCTCCCGCTAAACATTGATAGGCATAGGTATCTTTTGAGGTTTGTACAAACATGTTTGCACCCACGGTATTGGAAGAATAGTAGCTACTAGGAACTTCAAAATAATCCCCATTGTTTAAGGTTGCAATAGGGGTAGTACCTCCATTTACAAAAATTTGTGTATTGTCTGCGGTCGCTATCATTAAAGGAAACTCGGTTGTACCATTGGTACTACCGTTACCTCTTACAAAAACATAATCTTTTCCTAGTCTATTTTCAGGCACAGGTTGATCTATCCCTGCATCACGATTGGAGGAGCCTGTCTGGCGGCCAAAATTCATAGCTCCGTTACTAATAACAATATCTTTAGTAGCGGTTATAGATGCTCCAATCCATCCATCTCTCTGTGCCTGTGTTGGAGCGGTACCTACATAGGCCTCAAAAACGAAAGATTCGTTCGCATTCAAGGTAATTTGATACGTATTTGCTGTTATACCAGCGACATTATTCCCTAATCTGAATTCACAATTTGGGTCATAACCAGAAACATTTATTATGGTATTATCTTCCGTAGCCATTATCCCTAAAGTATTAGACTTAGAAGAGTGTTCCCCTAAATTAGGAATACCTCCCCATTTAAATTTAGTACCCATGGCAACTCTACCCTTAGAAGTTAAGGATGCCGCTTGAGCTGCCGAATAACCTCTATAGTTTACATAAAATTTATTTCCGCTTGGCGATTCAAAACGGAGTCCACTATTGGTCAATACAACTCCTGTATTACTATTGTCCACCAATGTAATATTATTATCCCCATTACCTAAGGTGTATACGGCCGGAGTCACATTTGATATAGAAAATGTCGCTATAGGGGTCGTACTTGTACCTCTATAGGCATTTACCGTAAATGTTGTTGGTTCCGGAGTAGAAAGGTATACTGCTTGGTTTTGTATCCCTTGGTTATTTTGCCCCTGCTTTAAGGGTGGCAAGTAATGAAGGTCACTTAATTGGGCGTAACTAGCAAAACTAAATGCAAGTAAGGTAAGGAGGAAGAGTAGTTGCTTTTTCATGCTCGAAATGGAATTCAAAATAAATTTTACCATAAATAAAACAATATGTCGTCTCAATAAAAATTCTTTGTTGTGAATGGGGATACCTTTGTAGTGAATAGGGGGCGGGATGATGTTTAATTTTTTATGTAGGAAAAATTATTCTATTGTAGGAGTAAAGATTTAAGAAGCTATTTATTCGTTTTTTTAGATATAAATAATAACTTTAGAACAAAACAATATAATTAGCCAGCTTTTATGTCTGAAGAAAAATTAATGTCGAAAAAGAAGCCTGCTTATCCCGTGAGCAAGAAACTAAATACTTATTTGGAATTGTACAATCGAAACATTGAAATTCCAATTTTTTATGAGGATTTACTTCGTTTTTCGGGTTCCATTGTGGTGTATGATTCTAATGATGAAGACAGCCTTTGGGTACGTGTATATTATTCAGAATTTGAACGACAAGAGATAGATATTAGCTTAAAAAAAGTATATTCTATTCTCTTATCTGATGGTGGAGATAATATTTTTCAATACTTAAATATTGATGCAGTTGATTTCTGTACATTTGGAAATTCTAAGCCTTTTAGAATAAAAGTTAGAAATATTTTGAATGATAACTTCACCTATTTCTACGTTAAGAAAACCGATGCTTCGCGTATTTACGGTTTAGAATTAGAGCATATGTTATCACCTTATAATCTAAACTTTTTGGTCTATAAAAATACCTTGATAGAAGAACATATTGCCGGCATTCCAGGAGATGTTTTTATAAAAGAGATGTTGCCAAAATGTACGGAATCAGAAAAAACCCAATTAGCTAAAGAGTTTGTGAAGTTTAATGAACGTTGTATGATACGTCTTTTAGGAGATATGCGCTCTTATAATTATGTGATTGTACCGGTGCATGATTTTGATCATGTGGTGTACCGAATTAGGGCAATAGATTTTGATCAGCAGTGTTTTGAAGGAAAATTAAAAGTATACAGGCCTCAATTTTTTAAAGAGAATTACCAGATGGTAGAGCTTGTACGTCTTAAGTTACAGACCAAGTCTGTAGATCAATATAAACTGGAAGAGCGCTCTATTGTTGCAAAAAGAATCAAGAGTTCTGGGAATAGGATTAAAAGATTGTTGAAGGCTTGTTTGGTAGATAACATATCCACGAAAGATAATATAGAGTTATTGAAATCAGAAATTTACGAACTCACCTTGGATATGGATTTTAAAAATTGTAAAAAAATGGGCGAAGTATTGAACCTCGCCCTAGATTTTGTAAAACGGAACTATGAAGATGTAAGTATGAAACAAATCATAGAACAACGAATAAACCTTTAATTAGCTTTTTTGCTCCTTATTGAAGTATACTAGATAATAATACATTTGCTTTTCTTCATCCCATCCTTTTTCAACAAATTTCTCTGCTGATTCTGGATTGATGAAGTCTAGCTTTATTTGAATGTTAGTATCTAAATTAATGACGTTCTTTATTTTCTTACGAGCATCAGATACCGCTTTATTGGCAATGTCAAATGTAGAAACATCTTCAACGCTATATTTAGGTCCTTTTTCTGTTTTATAATTTTTAAATTCTGGAATTAAATCTGGATTTTCCATTACTTCATTTAAGAATGTGTTCTCCTCAAAAGAATCATTCTTAGCAAAATGGTTTACAGCTCTGTTCATGAAAAGCACTTCTTGTTGCTTATCTTCTGCAGGAAGCACAACGTCTTTAGCAAAGTTTTGACAAAACTTTAGATAGTTTTTAGTTTTAAAGTTATCATCAGAAAGCGGTTCTACGCCTAAAAATTCTTCCAACCAATATTTAGAATCGTACCTGTTGCTATCAACAGAAAGTACTTTGTATCCTTCTTCTTTTCCGGTATTAAAGATTAAACATCCTTTGTCTAATTTATTAATATTGATTCCTTGTTGTACTATAATATCGAGGTTGCTACCTTTTTCTTCAAACTGAATAAAATCATGTTTTAATTCACTCTTAAAAATACCTATAGCATCTACTTTTACGTTATCTAAAAGAACACCACTTAAATGTGCCACATACACTTCACCACTTTTAATATGTGGGTGGTTAGACTGCTCATAGAGATAAGATGCTATTTTTTTAGAATTGGCATGAATACTATCTGGATCTGCAAAGATCTCCGAAGTAATTTTATACATCTCATTAAATTCTACATCTACATCGTTCGCAAAATTGAAATAGTTTTCTTCTTTCTCTCTAAAAGGTTTGAAAAAATATTCTTTTAAGAGACCTGTAGTCTCGTCATTTAAACTATGCGGTGTTTCTGATAAGAAAATAGCTTCGTTTTTATTTTTGTTTCCCACACGATGAAGCGAGATACTTTCTATTTGAGTCGCGTATAAATTAATCATAGTTTATATAAAGGTAAATTAGTGTTTGTTGCTCTTAGTGTTTATATAATGTTTACTGTTGAAAAAGAAGGATTTTAATTCCAATTTTCATCAAAATCTAAATCATCATAGCTATCAAAAGTATCATCAAAATCAAAAGTAGGATCTGCTTCAAATGTTTTTTCAGGTGGAGAATCTGGCAGCTCTCCAAAACTAAATAATATGTTAGGGTAGGTTCTTCCGTCTTCTTTAGGTACAATATCTGCTAGCTCAACAAAGAATGTCCACATACTTAAAAAGTCGTAGACATAGATAAGTTTTGGCGTATCTTCTGTAATAATATCTTCTAGAAACGTTTCGTTCATTAAACGAATATCAGAACCATTTTCACTGATGTCATGTAGCGCTATCTCCTCGTCTTGAATCCATTCCTCATTACAAGTATAGAAAGAAGCCATTTCATTGCCTAAAAACCCAAATGCTTGTGTTATGGCATTATGAAAATCTTCTAGCGTTGTACTTGCCTCAATTTCAATGTCTCTAAAGATGTCTTCCTCTGTATCTAATATTATGCGAATCTTATAAATCATTATTTTGATTTTTTTAGGGGTACAAAGTTACAAAGAATTAAGGCTTGATTTAGTTTTTGATGCTTCTAAAACCAAATAGAATTGTACTCCAAAAAGAATTGCAGCAACGACCATGTGAAAGGTCTGACTACCAAAAGGGAAATCAACATAATACATCGTAATACCAGAAATTATTTCTAGTAATAATAAAAGTAATACCCATCTTATTTTTTCGAACCCTAATTCGAATTTATAAATCAAATAAGCTATATAAAGGTTTAAAACTCCCACAAAAATGGAAAAAGACCTGTGTATATAAAATTGAAGGGTAGGATTCATTAGCCATTGACTCTTGGCATCTTCTCCAAAAATATCTATTTGCAGGTCTATAAATTGCCGTACTTGAGTCCCAATAATAATTTGAATAAGGGTAACTATTAATGATGCCCACAGCAATTTATACAAATTTCGACTGGCTTTATAGATTTTATCTGTTTCAGAAGTTTTATAAATAATATAAATTAACATAGCAACAATCACTAAAGCCATGACCATATGAACGGTAATTTTGACGGGTTCTAATAAGGAATACACTACTGTTGCGCCTAGCCATGCTTGAAACCCCATTCCAAAAACTACCAACCAGGAGAGAATGGTTATGCGTTTGTTTTTTCTCCAATACCCAAAAGATAAAGCAGCAAGAATAAGTGTAGCAAATCCTGCGAGTGCTCCAAAAAGCCTATTTATATATTCAATCCATGTATGCCATACATTAAAAATAGCATAGTCATGCTTGGTGTATTCTTCCCAATTCGAGGCATTATATTTTGCTGAGGTTGTAAAGTCTGTTTTAGCAACTTTTAAAGCTTCGCTGTGAATAATAACTTGGCCTTTTTCAAAAGTTTTGTTTTTATCCCAATTTAAAACAGATTCATCAGTAGGAGGTATGTAGTATCCAAAACATTTAGGCCAATCAGGACACCCCATTCCACTTCCTGTCATCCGCACGACAGCTCCTGCTACGATGACCAAATACACCAATACGAGGGTAATTTGGGCTATTTTTCTAAAGTACTTTTGCATTCACTTTTTTATTTTACAAAATTACTACTCTTTGTTCAATTTAGGAAGAAAGTTTGCTGCTGTTTCAAAGGGTTTTAAAATATAAAAAGCGGAAAAACTCTAGATGAGAATTTCCGCTTTTTTAAAGTAGGGTAGGAGTCTATTATTCTACGACAATAAACTCTGATCTTCTATTTTGTTGGTGTTTTTCAGCACTGCAAGTAACGTTGTTTTTACACTCGTTGGTTAATTGTGTTTCGCCAAACCCTTTGAATGTTAATCGGGAAGCATCAATACCTTTCTTCACTAAATAATCATAGGTAGCTTTGGCTCTTCGTTCAGAAAGCCTATTGTTATAGGCATCATTTGCTCTAGCATCTGTATGAGAACCAATTCTTATTTTAGTACCTGGGTATTGGTTTAAATAAGCTATGACCTTTTCCATTATTATTTGTGCATCTTTTCTAATATAAGATTGATCAAAATCAAAATAGATTTTCTCTAAATTTAATTTTTTAGCAAGATCTGCTCCTAAATCTGCAGGAGCAAAATTAGAAATAAGAAGAATTTCAATATCATTGATTTCTAAGTTTGTTCCTATTTCAACCGAAGTAGTTGCCTCTGCATAATTTTCTTTTAAGGTTATGATGGTATATGCTCCTTTTTCACAAGAACTATCTAGATCAAAGTTTCCTTCAGAATCAGAAATACCTTTGCCTATAACCTCACCATTTGCATTGGTGATATTTAATACAGCATCCGCTATTATTTCTTTTGTTTTTTCATCTTTTACGATGCCTTTTAAATTTGAATAACAGTTAAAATCTAAGGCTTTCGATTCTGAAAAACCGTAAATATCGTCACTACCTATACCATTTTCACGGTTAGAAGCAAAATAGCCTTTCTTAGTTGTGTTATTAATTATGTATGAAAAATCATCCTGCTCACTATTTAAAGGTTGCCCTAAGTTTTTTGCTTTGGTGCGTTCTAATTCGGCTAAATCAATTCCGAAAACATCTAAACCTCCTAATCCAGGATGTCCGTCTGATGCGAAATATAAAATATCCATATCAGAAATATTTGGAAACGTTTCTCTAGACTCTGTATTCACACTAGCGCCTAAATTTACGGGAGTACCATAAGAACCGTCATTATTAATAGTTACATAAAAAATATCAGAAGCGCCTAAAGTTCCAGGCCTGTCCGAAGCAAAATATAATTTAGTTTCATCCGCACTTAATGCAGGGTGTGCCGTAGAATAGTCTTCTCCGTTAAAAGGCAATGCAGTAATACCTGCCCAAGCTCCGTCTATTAATGTTGCTTTGTACAATTTTAAACGGCTCACACCTTCTTCATCTCTAGAAAAGCTTCCATTTTTAAAATTATTTCGGGTAAAGTACATGGTCTGACCATCTCTAGTGAAAACAGGAGAAGATTCATGTGCTTTTTTATTAATCGTTTTGGAAAGTTTTGTAGGCGTCGTAAAATCATCATTCTCTGTTACCGATGTTTTGTATAAGTTTAAGAACGATTTTCTGTTCCAAAGGTGAATTGTTTTGGTTACGGTTCCTGAATCTCTTGCAGAAGAAAATATCAATTCATTTTCATAAAAAGCAGGAGAGAAATCAGATTCTTTAGAATTGATCGGTAAATTTTTAATGGAGTAGCGACCAGAATTCTCTTTGATAGCGGTTAGATAGTCTTTTTCGTTATTAAATTTTTCAGCACGGCCATCCATTGCTTTTGCTTGCTCAAATTTTTCCATCCACGCATCCGATGCATCATACTCCTTTAGAGATTTTAAGGTTTGCGCATACCGGTATAGATACTCAGGATCTATGGTCGTATTTTCAAGTTCAAACAATTTTTGATACCAAGTTGATGCCTCTTTGTATTGGGCATTCATATAATTAGCATCGCCAAGATTTTTGTAAACTTCCTCAGAAGAGTATCCTTCTTTAATTAAATCTTCATAAGAACTAATAGCATCTGCATAATCAAAACTATTAAATTTAGATTGTGCTTTTACCGCTTGTTTTTCCTGTGCTTGCAAACCAAAGCTTACAAACGCCGTACAAAAAACAATGTGTGTTAATTTAAATTTCATGTTTATTGTGTTTTAAAAGAATCTTGGTGTTATTACTTTTTTGTATCGTGTTAAGAATTCATAGCGAAGAAAGACTTCAAAAGACCCATCATTAAAACGGGTAGCTCCTAGATCTGTTGTTTCTTTATCGTAGGCTAATCCTAGCATTAATTGTTCTGAGATTTGGAATCCTGCCAATAAACTCACTGCGGCATCCCATCGGTACGCAGCTCCTGCAGAAAATTTATCATTAATAAGGAAGTTAGCCGAAACATCTATTTGTAAAGGCGCTCCTTTTACAGCTTTTACAAGCCCTGCAGGTTTGAATTTTAGGTTGGGATTTAAATCGAACACATAACCTGTTATAAAGTAAATATTTAACCGTTCTTCGGCTAAGAAAGAGGAACTATTGGTTCCTGCACTATCAAAATGTTCTGTCTGTAAAAAGTTAGGAACAGATAGTCCGGAGTAAAACTTATCGGTATGGTAGTAAACTCCTGCTCCAAAATTGGGAGAGAATTTATTATCCACGTTAGGCAAGTTACTTTCGGCGCCATAATTTCTAAGTTTAGAGAAATCGATGTTCAAGAAATGTCCGCCTGCTTTTAATCCAAACGAAAGTTTACCTTCTTCAGAAGTAGGGATGGTATAGGAAAATGCGGCATCAAAATACGTATCTTGATTGGTACCATTTCCTATTTCATCATTTACAATAGAAAGTCCTAAACCCACTCTTCTAGACACCGGGGTATGCAGATTTAGGGTTTGTGTGGTTGGCGCCCCATCTAATCCTACCCATTGTGAGCGGTGTAAGGCAGCAATACTCAGCACCCCTCGGGAACCTGCATAGGCAGGATTCACCGAAATGGTATTGTACATGTACTGCGTGTATTGCGCATCTTGTTGTGCAGAGAGAGTGGTGGTCCCTGCAAAGACAAAGAGTGCTATGATCAAATATTTTTTCATGTTTTATTCTTAATGGTTAATGCTTATCGATTAATGTATAAATATCCGGCTTTGTTTAGGTGATTCCCTTCATTTACGTATTTGATTATATAGAAGTAAACACCTACAGGTAGCTCAGAATCTGTGCTAATGGTTACTCTACCATTAGAAGCGCCTCTAAATACGTTAGATTGATTATCATACCCAGCCATTTCATAGACTACCACTCCCCAACGGTTATAAATCTGTACTGTGTTGTTCGGGAAAGACTCAATGTTTTCAATCCTAAAGAAATCATTTACACCATCATTATCAGGGGTTAGAATTTCATTAGAAACGGCTATTCCAGAGCTTACGACTTCTTCATCACAACCAGCTGTTAGGGTAGGAACACCACCAATAGCATCACAAGGATCTAAAGGATCAGTACCGTCTGTTATTTCTTGACCATCTGGAATCGTATCCCCATCGGTATCTGCATTATTAGGGTCAGAACCAATGGCATCTTCTTGTGCAGTCGTCAATCCGTCTGCATCACAATCAGATTCAGGTAATGCTTTACCACCATTATGATCACAATCATCCAAAGGATTTGTACCATCCAATACTTCCTGACCATCAAGAATACCATCCCCATCGGAATCAGGATTATTAGGATCTGTTCCTAAAGTAATTTCTT
Source organism: Cellulophaga sp. HaHa_2_95 (assembly GCF_019278565.1). Next base: position 1,871,373 of record NZ_CP058988.1, read on the forward strand.
CACCGTCTGATAATCCATCGTTGTCAGAATCAGGATTATTAGGATCTGTTCCTGCCGCTACCTCTTGATCTGTTGTTAATCCGTCGTTATCACAATCGCTATCTCCTAAAGGACTTCCGTTTACAGAACTACAATCATCTAATGGGTTTGTAGCGTCTGTATTTACTTCTTGACCATCAGAAATACCATCTCCATCGGTATCAGGATTGTTAGGGTCTGTTCCTAAAGCTGTCTCTTCATTGTCATTAATTCCATCACTATCCGTATCAACCGAAACTGTTACCGTTCCTGTTCCTGCATTTCCTGAAGGATCTGTAGCTGTAATAGCAATGACATCTTCATCTAGTAAGGTAGGGAAGCTACCAGAATCTGGTACAGCTGTTTCGGTGTCTAAACTCCAGTTACCACTAGCGTCTGTAATTATCGTATAGGTAACATCAGGAAGGTTATCACCATCTGTATCCAATTCTATAAGCAGGGTTTCATTAGCATTTCCTTGACCTGTTAGGATAGGGGTAATGTCTATAGTACTGAAACTATCTACTGTTGGATCTGAAAGATCAAGTGTAGCTGTATCCGTCATGCTATTAGGACCAACGTTTCCTGCAACATCTGTTATGTTAGCAGTAAGGTCAATGGTACCTGCATCACCTGGATTAGGGATAATTACATCAATAAATCCAGTAGCAATATCTGCAGCAGAAAGCACTACATCTTGTGTGTTTCCATTTCCATCAGAGATGGTAACGGTATCTCCTGCAACAGCATCTGCAGGAAGTGTGATACGCGCATCAATATCACCCACTAATTCATCTTCAGAAATCAATCCGTCGTTATTGGTATCTTCCGTAATAATTACAGTTGGTGCTGTAGGGTCTGTTGTATCAAATGTTGCAATATCTGAAATACTATCTGGACCAACATTACCGGCAACATCTGTAATAGTTGCCGTAACTGTAATTGTTCCATTATCACCAGGATTAGGGATCACGACAGTAATAGTACCATTAGTAATATCTGTTGCGGTAAGCACCACATCTTGCGAGTTTCCATTTCCATCGGTAATGGTTACCGTGTCTCCCGCGACCGTATCAGCAGGTAGTGTTATTACAGCATTAATATCGCCTACAAGTTCATCTTCAGAAATTAATCCGTCGTTATTGGTATCTTCTGTTATGACGACGCTTGGAGCTGTCGGATCTGTAATATCCAGTACTGCAGTGTCGCTTACACTATTAGGACCCACGTTTCCGGCAACATCGGTAAGGTTTGCGGTTACTACTAGAGTCCCTGTGTCTCCAGGATTATTGATAATGACATCAATAAATCCATTAGTAATATCCGTTGCCGTAAGCACTACATCTTGTGAGTTACCATTACCATCAGTGATGGTGACTGTATCTCCTTCAAGAGCATCGGCAGGCAATGTCACACGTGCATCAATATCACCAATAAGTTCATCTTGGTTTATTAATTCATCGTTATTGGTGTCTTCTGTGATGGCTACTGTTGGTGCTGTAGGATCTGTGGTGTCAAGTGTTGCAGTATCTGTAACACTATTTGGCCCCACATTACCAGCAACATCTGTTATGTTGGCCGTCACTATAATTGTTCCATTGTCTCCAGGGTTAGGAATTACAACCGCAATAGTACCATTGGCAATATCCGTGGTTGTAAGTACTACATCTTGTGAGTCTCCATTTCCATCGGTAATGGTAACGCTATCACCTGCAACCGCATCTGCTGGCAGTGTTACTACAGCATCAATATCGCCTACAAGTTCATCTTCATTTATTAGTCCATCGTTATTGACATCTTCTGTGATAACTACTGTTGGTGCAGTAGGATCTGTAGTATCAAGTGTTGCGGTATCTGTAGCACTATTAGGGCCCACGTTTCCGGCAACATCGGTAAGGTTTGCGGTTACTACTAGGGTCCCTGTGTCTCCAGGATTATTGATAATGACATCAATAAATCCATTGGTAATATCCGTTGCCGTAAGCACCACATCTTGTGAGTTTCCATTTCCATCAGTGATGGTTACGGTATCCCCTTCAAGAGCATCGGCAGGCAAAGTCACACGTGCATCTATGTCGCCTACAAGTTCATCTTCATTGATTAATTCATCATCGTTGCTGTCTTCCGAAATAACTATCGTTGGAGCAGTTGGATCAGTAAGATCAATGGTAGCAGAATCTGACGTACTATCAGGACCTACATTCCCCGCCACATCCGTAAGGTTAGCCGTTACGACTATAGTTCCTCCATCACCAGGATTAATAATGCTGACTAAAATAAAACCATTTGAAGCTTCTGTTGCTGTCAAAATGATATCTTGGCTATTACCATTTCCATCAGTAATGGTAACGGTATCACCGCCAACGGCATTACTAGGTAATGATATTACAGCATTAATATCTGCCGATAATTCATCTTCGTTTATAAATCCGTCATCATTAACGTCTTCTGAAATAATAACTGTTGGAGCTCCAGGATCTGTAGTATCAAGTACTGCAGTATCCGTTAAACTATCAGGACCTACATTCCCTGCAACATCCGTAAGATTTGCGGTAACTACAATAGTGCCTTTATCTCCAGGGTTAGCGATAATGACATCTATAAATCCATTGGCAATATCAGTAGTAGTTAAAACAACATCTTGAGAATTTCCATTCCCATCGGTTACAGTTACGGTATCTCCTGCAACGGCATCCGCTGGAAGTGTTACACGAGCATCTATGTCTCCTACGAGTTCATCTTCATTGATTAATTCATCATCGTTTGTATCTTCTGTAATTTCTATTGTCGGAGCACTTGGGTCCGTAAGGTCAAGTACTGCTGTATCTGTAGCGCTGTCTACACTTTCATTGCCGGCGATATCCGTAATTTTAGCGGTAACAACAATAGTTCCGTTATCTCCAGGGTTAACAATTACAATAGCAATCGTGGCATTGGTAATATCTGTTGCTGTAAGTACTACCTCTTGAGAATTTCCATTTCCATCGGTAATAGTTACTTTATCACCAGCAACGGCATCCGCAGGAAGAGTTACCACAGCGTCAATCGGACCAGTTAACTCATCTTCACTAATTAAACCATCATTATTGGTGTCTTCTACAATTTCTATTGTAGGCGCTGTTGGATCCGTAATATCGAGCACAGCAGTATCTGTAGCGCTATCTGGACCCACATTTCCTGCAACATCCGTAAGAGTTGCCGTAACTACAATGGTACCTGTATCTCCAGGGTTCGCAATAATCACATCTATGAACCCTGTTGTAATATCTGTAGCCGTAAGTACTACCTCTTGAGAATTTCCATTCCCATCGGTAACAATTACTTTATCACCAGCAAGGGCATCAGCAGGCAATGTTACCCTAGCGTCAATATGGCCTACAAGTTCATCTTCACTAATTAATTCATCATCGTTGCTGTCTTCCGTAATGCTTATTGTAGGAGCGGTTGGATCAGTAAGGTCAAGTACAGCGGTATCTGTTGCACTGTTAGGACCTACATTCCCTGCAACATCCGTTATATTGGCGGTTAGCACAATAGTATCGCCATCTCCAGGATTGGCAATCACAATAGCAATGGTGCCATTCGTAATATCTGTCGCGGTAAGTACCACATTTTGTAAGTTTCCATTCCCATCCGTAATGGTTACGGTATCACCTATAGCAGCATCAGCAGGAAGTGTAACTATGGCATTAATATCACCGATTAACTCATCTTCACTAATTAGACCATCGTTGTTGGTGTCTTCTACAATTTCTACGGTAGGAGCTGTTGGAGCTGTAGTATCAATGGTTAATTCTAAGTTCGTAATATCAGTAGCACTGTTACCTGCTTCATCTGTACTTGTAACAGTCACTTCATTTGTACCATTTACATTCGGCGCAAAAGTTCCTGAGGTAGGAGCTTCTGTTTCCGTATCAATGGTCCAATCCCCTGAAGCATCCGCTGTGGTAGTGAATGTTGCTCCACCAACAGTTACCGTAATTGTAGAATTAGCTTCTGCCGTACCTTCAAGTACAGGAGTAGTGTCATTTGTAATTTGACTTTCTACTGTTGGAATCTCTGGATCTGTGGTATCTATCGTCAACTCTAAAGTAGTAGCATCTACAGAACTATTTCCTGCAGCATCCGTACTTGTTACCACTACTTCATTAGCTCCATTTACATTTGGCGTAAATGTTCCACTATCTGGTGTAGCTGTTTCTGTATCGATACTCCAGTTGCCCGAGCTATCGGTAATTATGGTATATGTTGCTCCTGCAACTACTATTTCTAAAGTAGAATCTGCTTCTGCAGTTCCAGTAATTATTGGTGTTGTATCATTTGTAATTTGATCTTGTACTGTAGGATCAACAGGTGGCGTTACATCTACCGTGAGCACTGCAGCAGCAGAAGTCAACGGAGAACATACAAAAGAAGTTTCTGTAATTATTACTCTATACTCATACCCGTTTTCTGTAATTGTTATACTTGTTAGAGTTAATGTTCCAGTGGTACTTCCTGTATAAATATCAGTTGCATTGGCATCATCTATATCTATAAATCCACTACCAGATTGGTCATCAACTTGCCATTGGTATATTAATTCTGTTCCATTCGCAGTAACAGAGAATATCTCTGGAGAACTGCCATTTGTTAACACATCTTGTGGTTGCTCTGCGGCAGTTGCAATTGTTGGAATAATACCAGGTTGTTGAAAATCAAAGGCTGTGTTGCTAGCACTATCTACATTATTAGGAGTCGTGTATCCGTCGGTCACAGTTGTTCCTGTAACTATTCCGTTTGCATCTACTAGGGTAGGGGCATCACCTAAATATCCATCAGCATTGTCATCTGTGTATCCTGCTTCGATAACATCATTACAGCCATCTCCATCAGCATCTATTTCAAGGAAATCGGCAATACCATCAGGGGTAGTTTCAGAATCAAATACGGTATAATTTACTGTACCACTATTCTGTTGTCCACTGGCCTGTACCGTATTTGCGATACCATCTGTACCCACGGCACCGTTTAGAACGCCGGTTGTAAAAGCTTTTCCGCTTCCAGATTCCACCACATCATAAATACCATCATTATCAGCATCTAAATCAAAGTGATTAGGAACGCCATCGCCGTCGGTATCAAAACTATCGACAATAGAATCGCCATTAGCATCAGGACCTAAGTCTGTATCTTGGTAATTTAAAATTCCGTCAGCATCATCATCCGCACTTGGATCAGTACCCGATGTTTCCAAGGTGTCTAAAATTCCATCATTGTCATCATCAAGATCAATTGAATCGGCTATGCCGTCTAAGTCATTATCATCAATCCCAACTTCACGATAATCTACTTCCGGAGTGGTCGTTTTAGCAATATTTGGTAAATCTATAGCTCCATTATCTTGATCATCATTCGTATCAAAAAGGGTTCCTGGAGTATCAACATCATCATAACCATTTAGTAAACCATCACCATCAGAATCTAGATTATTTGTTGCTGCAACAAAACCAGCTTCTCTTCTATCTGTTAGTGTATCATTATCAGAATCTAAATCTAAATAATCAGGAATACCATCTAGATCTGTATCAATAACCATTAAACCTTCATTACCAGTTCCTTCATAAGCATCTCCCAATCCGTCTCCATCCGTATCATCTATTCCTCTAGGCGTATACGATGTGGTAAGTTGTGCTTCTACATTATCAGGAATACCATCATTATCAGAATCAATATCTAAATGATCTTCAATACCATCATTATCACTATCAATACCTTGGTATATTTTGTATACCGGTGCCGTTCCAGGTCCTGAGGCAACTCCTGTTGGAGTACCACCAGAATTAGTAGCAGAAGTAGTATTGGTAGGTGTAAACAATCCATTAATATCACATGTTTGGAATAAAATAGATCCTAAATAATCATTAGTACCAAAACCTGTTTGCAACTCACCCGTAAAAGTAAGATCAAGATTTGTTGTTTCATAGTAATTAAAGTATGCCGCTATTTTAGGACCAAAATCTACTCCGGCCCAAGTTTGCGCAGGACCTTCAAAAGTGGCAGTACCTGTAGCTAAATTTTCAGATACAGTAAGTAATGAATTACTATCCACGGCATATAAACCTGGACGGGTTAATGTTACACTTTCTCTAGTGTTAGCACCGTCTATATCATAAATTACGCCTCCAAATCTAATAAGGTTGACTTGAAAATCTGTTCCAGAAGCTACCAAGCGAATGTTAAAGGAAATACTTCCTGTTTCTCCTGCTACACCTCCTACGTCAAAAGTAGGTTGCCAAGCCTCATTGCTACTACCAACAGGGAAAGCATCTATTGATGTTAAGGTTGCATTATCAATATCCGTAATTGTAACAATGGCATCTAAAATCCCTAAAGACGAGGTCACTACCGTTGAGAATCTATATTCAGCACCGATTGTACCAACACCAGCTCCGGTAGCAGCTATATAAGCGCCACCAATAAATGAACCAGGAGGTATACCACAATCATCACCTTTGACATCGGTAGGTTGAAACCCTAAAGATTCTACATAATCTAAGATTCCATCATTATCATTATCAATATCAATACTGTTATCAACGCCATCACCATCGGTATCAATAGGATCTAAGTGAACAATATTATCCCTAAAATCTACCTCACTCGTAAAAGGATCTTGGGTGTTCAAGAACGTAGTAACATCTTGGTTATTATTTGTTGCGCCGTTTGGATCTTCTAGTCCGTTAGGAGCTGCAATACTTAAATCAAAGGCATCATCTAAACCATCGTTATCAGCATCTATTCCCGAAGGTGTAACATCTGCAGCCAAATCATCATTATAATCATACACCTCTGTGGTGTCATCTAATCCGTCATTGTCAGAATCCGTATCTCTGAAATCAGGACTATCTGTACCATCCGTATTTGTTGGAGCATTTATAGATTCACCTGAACCTGCAGGAGCAACCTCATAATTATCGGCTAGACCGTTCCCATCTGAATCTGCAGATGGAAAGAGATGTCCTGATGTGGATTGCCATTCTATATTATCTATAATCCCATCATTATCACTATCTAAATCTAAATAATCTGGTAAAGCATCTGCATCTGTATTTTCTGGGATACTACTAAAACTACCTCCATTATCTACATCAAAAGCATCATCGACCCCATCATTATCAGAATCATCGCCCGATAGTTGTACTAAACTTGCGTCTGATTGCGCTTCTACTAAATCTTGTATTCCATCATTATCAGAATCGATATCTAAATAATCAGGACCAGTGGTACCATCAGAATTTATAGGAGTTGTTGATACTCCCGCACCATCAGTTCCACCATCTTCAGCCGTATCTGGAATTCCATTGGTGCCGACGCCACTTTCAGAACTGTCTATATAACCGTTGCCATTTGTGTCTAATGCACCATTTCCTGTTTCTACAAGATCTGGAATACCATCATTATCACTATCAAGGTCTAAACTATTTGGAACACCGTCACCATCAAAATCACCAGTACCTTCAACCGTATCTGGTATACCATCATTATCATCATCTTCATCACAGGCATCAGGAAGTGCATCACCATCTGCATTTATAGCATCATCAAACCCTTCACAGGCGTCCAAAGAATTTTGCACACCATCGCCATCACAATCACTTGTTGGCAAAGGGGTTCCGCCAATAGACTCACAATCATTTAAAGGATTTGTATTATCTGACGCTTCTTGACCGTCATCAATACCATCACCATCCGTATCTGAATTGTAGGGATCCGTACCATTAGTAACTTCAGTACCATTTATAATACCGTCGCCATCGCAATCTGCTGCTGCCCACATAGCGTTTGTAGCATCATAGCCTGTATATCCTGGAGCTTGCACCGGATCACATGGGTTTAATGCATCTGTATCTATATTGTCAGGCACACCATCACCATCGGTATCATTGCTATAAGGATCTGTATTATTGGTAACCTCTGTTCCATTGGTAACTCCGTCACTATCACAATCTGCTGCTGCCCAAACAGCATTGGTGGCATCATAGCCTGCGTATCCTGGGGCTTGTATTGGATCACAAGGATCTAAGGCATCTGTATCTGTATTGTCTGGCACACCATCACCATCGGTATCTGTATTGTATGGGTCTGTATTATTAGTGGCCTCTGTACCATTAGTAATGCCATCACCATCACAATCTGCCGCTGCCCAAATAGCGTTGGTAGCATCATAACCTGTGTAGCCTGGAGCTTGTATTGGATCACAAGGATCTAATGCATTTGTATCTGTATCATCTGGTACACCATCGCCATCTGTATCGTTGCTATAGGGATCTGTATTATTGGTAACTTCTGTTTCATTGGTAACTCCGTCGCTATCACAATCTGCTGCTGCCCAAATAGCATTGGTAACATCATACCCTGTATAGCCTGGAGCTTGCACTGGATCACAAGGATCCAATGGATTCGTATCTATATCATCTTGAACACCATCACCATCGGTATCCGTATTGTATGGGTCTGTATTATTAGTAGCCTCTGTACCATTAGTAACATTATCACCATCACAATCTGCTGCTGCCCATATAGTATTTGTAGCATCGTAACCTGCATATCCTGCGGCTTGTACTGGATCACAAGGGTCCAAAGCATTGGTATCTGTATTATCTGGTACACCGTCACCATCGGTATCGGTACTGTAAGGATCCGTATTGTTAGTAACTTCTGTATCATTGGTCACGCCATCCCCATCACAATCTGCCGCTGCCCAAATAGCATTGGTCGCATCATAACCGGCATAACCTGGAGCTTGTACTGGATCACAAGGATCCAATGGATTCGTATCTATATCATCTTGAACACCATCACCATCGGTATCCGTATTGTATGGGTCTGTATTATTCGTTACCTCGGTACCATTAAGAACATTATCCCCATCACAATCTGCTGCTATCCAAGTAGCATTAGTAGCATCATAGCCTGTGTAACCTGGGGCTTGTACTGGATCACAAGGATCTAATGCGTTTGTATCTGTATTATCTGGTACACCATCACCATCTGTATCGGTGCTATATGGGTCCGTTCCATTGGTCACTTCTGTTCCATTGGTCACTCCGTCGCCATCACAATCTGCTGCTGCCCAAATAGTATTGGTAGCATCATAACCTGCATATCCTGGAGCTTGTATTGGATCACAAGGGTTTAAGGCATCCGTATCCACATCATCTTGAACCCCATCACCATCGGTATCTGTATTAAATGGGTCAGTACCATTGGTAGCTTCTGTACCATTATCAAGATTATCACCATCACAATCTTCGGCTGCCCAAACGGCATAATTTTCATCTGTTGAAGTACGTACCGTAGGCACAGTAACTTCACAAGGATCGGAAGGGTTTGTATTATTGGTTACTTCAAAACCATTTGTTTCGCCATCACCATCACAATCCAAAGCATCCCAACTTGCTTCTGCATTTGCGGCAACTTGATTGGTACTGTATACACAAGGGTCTAAAGGATCTGTATCTGTAGTATCCGGATCGCCATCACCGTCAGTATCAAGATCACAGATACCCACTAAACCATCGCCATCCAAATCTAAATCTTCGGTGGTGACCGCGCTGACAGCTCCAGTAGTGTACGTAGCAGATGCTACCAATCCGTTCGCTAATATGGTTCCAGAGCCATCCGTTACTACAGCTGAATCTGCATCGTTATATTCTGCTCCATCACCATTATCTGCGGTACTATCCGTATAGGCTTCATTAGCGTCTGAACAACCATCGGCATCACTATCTAAATTTAGATAATCAGGAGTCCCTATTGTTGTTTCAATAGGGGTGGTTCCTGTGCCTGCACTGCTAGGAATACCTGCAGTACTGATGCTACCATCTGCAATGCCATTTGCATCTGCATCTGTTCCTCCTGATTCTACTACATCGTAAATTCCGTCATTATCACTATCAAGGTCAAGTATATTTGGAACGCCATCATTATCCACATCGCATGCTAAAACAGATCTAAAAGCAAAACCTTCGTTTACATGGTTAGCGCTACTATTTATATTCCCATCTGCATAAAAACCGATGTCCATTGGAAAGGTTATTCCGGTACTTGTATCTATTAATAAAGACCATTGTGAATCTGTGATAGTTCTTGAAAGTCCGGCAGCATCAGGAGCAACTTGAAAGGGAGTTCCTGAAGTTATCACCGCTCCATTCCCTAAATCGGTTTCCCCCAGAGGATCGGATAGCACAGCTGTACCGCCTCCTGGCCAAGTAATTGTTATCGTTTTATCCGCGTTTTGTATGGCACCAACATCACTGTTGTTTTCATAGGTAGAGACACGAATTGCTTGTTGTATCGCATTTGTAGGTTGTTCAACGCTAAAAGTCATTTCAACCGTGGGGTCTGTACCTTGATTCCATCGTACTTGCAAACCGTTATCCGCTGGGCCTGTTTTATCTAAAATATTATATTCTGTAGATGTAATTGTAAACTGTTGATTAACGCCATCGCCATTGTCATATTCCCCTGTAAGGAACAATGAATCATCTCCGGTTAAGATTACACCATGTGCAGGGGTACATTCTAAAGCATCTGCTATCCCATCATTATCGTCATCATCATCACAGGCATCGCCTATTGTATCGCCATCTATATCTTGAAATAAAGGGTGATTAGAATCACATTCGGAGCATTCATCTGCTTGTTGTAAATTATCTAAGGAAGTTCCTATGCCTTGAGATGTTCCTCCAGAAACACCAGCAGCATCTATTGCAGCTGTTAGTCTAAGACTGCCATCTAAATCACTATAATTATAACTTGCATCGCCTTCTAAAGCATCAGGACAACCGTCATTATCACTATCGGAATCTAAATGATCATAAATGCCATCATTATCAGTATCTGTATACAACGAACATAAAGTATTCACTCTCCAACCAATATTATCTGCATTAGCGGTGGCAGCTTGTGTTATAACAATTCTGTTAATTCCTTTATCTATATTAAATCTGAAGTTTGCTTCTTGCGCTGTACCTCCAATTATAGCCGCTACTGCTTCTCCAGAAACTGGATCGTACGACGCTCCTGTACCAATGGTACCGCTAGTGGCATAAATGTCTGCCGTGAATTCTACTTGAACACTATTATTATAAAATTTGATATTTTGACTTTCATCATAACTACCAGAAGCATTTCTTGCTAAACTTCTTACGTTAAATTCTGTAGATAATATAAGTTCAGAAAATACAATTTCTGTTGTAGTGCCGGTTACAGCAGAATTTGAGTTACGTGTTTGCATATCTACTTGCACGCTACCATCTGTGTAATTTGGATTTCCAGTAGGAAATGTTCCTGAACCAATGGTAGTAGTGGCAACCGCTGTGATATCGTTATCAAAATCTTTTATATAGGCTACCAAATCACCATCATTACTATTTAAGGTAATTAAATTATAGGATGAATCTGTAAAATGAATATCATTTGTGGGAACTAAACCACAATCTTTATTAAATTCATCTACATCTAAAATACCATCATTATCATCATCACTATCACAACCATCTGGAATGCCATCTAAATCGGTATCAATACCATCATCAAATCCTTCACAAATATCAGAAGTATCGGGTACGCCATCATTGTCATCATCTAAGTTCTCTATGGTAATTACTTCTATTACATCATCTGGAGATGAATTAGAATCTGTTTGATCTTGTGTGTTAGAAATGGTATTTGTTATGCTCGTAGTGGCAACCGCTTCATTAATATCATCTGCCGTAGCTACGATAATTAATGATTGCTTTTCTCCTTTTACCATATCTCCTACATTCCAGTTAGGAGCAGACCAAGTACCCTTGCTAGGCGTAGCACTAGTAAGTGTTAGTCCTGCAGGTAAATTATCTGTAATGACTAAGCCAGTGGTATTATCTAACCCCAGACTCTCTACAGTTATCGTAAAGGTTACTGTTTCTCCTTCTGAGATTGTTGTTTTATCTGAAGTCTTGTTAATATAAATATCTGGATTGCAATAAAAAAACTGAATAACGTTAGAGTTGTAATCACAACCACTTTTGGATACATTTACATAATGTTCACCAATTTCAGTAGGAGTGTAGCTATCGCTTGTGGCTCCAGGTATAGCAACACCATCATTGAACCATTGGTAAGTGTCAAAGGTTTCTGTGAGTGTAATAGTGCTTCCTAAACACCCAGAACCTGATATAGAATAATCTACTACAGGTACGGTATCAAAACCAGAAAAGTATCCCCCTGTTCCTAGTGCGCCACTAAAACCAACAACTCCAACAGCAATGGCTCCTGAAGATTGGACATAGATATTACCTGTTAAATTAGGAATATAAAAACTTTTCCAAGGTAAGCCTGTGGCAGGTATAGGAGCGGGGAGGGTCACAGGAACACCATTAGAGGTCACTACTATATTGGCATCAGGAGTACTATTGGAAGCTAGAATAGTTAATGCCCCTGATATTGTTTTTCCTGCTAAATCTTCAATTGTACTTATGTTATTTACATTGTCGGGAAGTAGACAATTCACAGGAGCAATAAAATTCATTCCTATGGTTGCTCCTGAATTACTACCTGCCAAACATTGATAGGCATACACATTTTTTGATGTAGTAACGGTCATATTATTACCAGCGGTACTGCCTGAATAATTTGATCCAGGAACTAAAAAATATTCTCCGTCATTTATTGTAGCAATAGGGGTGGTTGCACCGTTAATAAAAATATCAGTACCACTGGCGGTTCCAATTATAATCGGAAATTCTAAGGCATCTGTACCACCACCTCTAATAAAAACATATTCACGACCAATAATATCTATAGGCACGGGTTGATCTGTTCCTCCATCTTGTATATTAGATCCTGGGAGAACACCAAGTAAAATATGACCAACACTAATTGCGATATTTTTGTCTGAACTAACATCTGCACCTAACCATCCATATCTATTGGCGTCACCGTTATTTCCTTCAACTTCCAATACATAAGATTCTCCTTTATTTAAAGTAATCGTAATCGTGTCATCGGTTAAGCCTGTACCATTATTTCCTAATCTAAAAACACAATCAGGATCATAGTCTGAAATGGTAACCGTTGTATTATCTTCCGTAGCCATAATCCCCAAGGCCGCATTATAAATGCTACGATCATGTAAAAAAGGGATACCACCCCATTTAAAATGTGTACCTAGAGCTGCACGACCCTTTGAAGTTAGAGAGACCCCTTGGGCATTACTATTTCCTCTATAATTGGCATAAAATTTTTGTCCGCTAGGAGCTTCCAAACGTAATCCAGCGGTACTACTAACAAGGCCAACTTCAGCATTAGGTAATAATGTTATTCCATTTTCTCTTGAGGGTAGAATATACGTATAAGGAATAGTGTTCGATATAGAAACCGTTGCTAGCGGAGTTATCGAGGTTCCTGCGTAAATATTTACATCAAAAGGTATGGTTTCCGGAGTAGATAGGTATACATATTGATCTATAATATAATTGGCATTTGTCTCAGCTAGCGGTGGCATGTAGTGCAAGTCACTCAGCTGTGCATAGGAACTAGCCACTGTGAGAAGGAGAAAAGCAAAACTTAAATAATAAGATCTTATAGTAGATAGATTATTTTTCATAGCAGGAATTGTGGTTTGTGGTCATTTTTTAAAAAGACAGTAGTCGATTTTAAGGTTTTATTAACAAGAAAATAAATTCAGTTTGAATTCGACTTTCAGTTCAATATAAAATCTATACAATCGTCAAACGGCTGCATTTCAATGTTAAAATACAATTTTATAGGATAAAACTTACTTATTTGTATATTAAATCTTATATGCTATAAAATTTTTATGTGTTAATTATTTATAAAGTAAGACTAATTATGAAGGAATTTTTAAAAATTGTTGTGTTATGTACAATTTTGTGTGGTCAAATGACCGATAAGTGTCGACAAGTGGTAAATTGACCATTAGGATAAGGAGATTTTTTATATAGTAAATATTCGTATAAAATGCATTTTATATTAAGAAAGGATTTAGTTGAGGTCGGTAAACGACTTCAACTAAATCCTGTTTATTTTCTGATGTTGAGCATCAGATATTTACTTAGTATAAAGAAACTATTTTAAAAGAATCTTGGTGTTATTACTTTTTTGTATCGTGTTAAGAATTCATAGCGAAGAAAGACTTCAAAAGACCCATCATTAAAACGGGTAGCTCCTAGGTCTGTTGTTTCTTTATCGTAGGCTAATCCTAGCATTAATTGTTCAGAGATTTGGAATCCTGCCAATAAACTCACTGCGGCATCCCATCGGTATGCAGCTCCTACAGAAAATTTATCATTAATTAGGAAGTTAGCCGAAACATCTATTTGTAAAGGCGCTCCTTTTACAGCTTTTACAAGCCCTGCAGGTTTGAATTTTAGGTTGGGATTTAAATCGAACACATAACCTGTTATAAAGTAAATATTTAACCGTTCTTCGGCTAAGAAAGAGGAACTATTGGTTCCTGCACTATCAAAATGTTCTGTCTGTAAAAAGTTAGGAACAGATAGTCCGGAGTAAAACTTATCCGTATGGTAATAAACGCCTGCTCCAAAATTGGGAGAGAATTTATTATCTACATTAGGCAAGTTACTCTCTGCGCCATAATTTCTAAGTTTAGAGAAATCGATGTTTAAGAAATGTCCTCCAGCTTTCAATCCAAACGAAAGTTTACCTTCTTCAGAAGTAGGGATGGTATAGGAAAATGCGGCATCAAAATACGTATCTTGATTGGTACCATTTCCTATTTCATCATTTACAATAGAAAGTCCTAAACCCACCCTTCTAGATACAGGGGTATGCAGATTTAAGGTTTGAGTGGTTGGCGCCCCATCTAATCCTACCCATTGTGAGCGGTGTAAGGCAGCAATACTCAGCACCCCTCGGGAACCTGCATAGGCAGGATTCACCGAGATGGTATTGTACATGTACTGCGTGTATTGCGCATCTTGTTGTGCAGAGAGAGTTGTGGTCCCAGCAAAGACAAAGAGCGCTATGATCAAATATTTTTTCATGTTTTATTCTTAATGGTTAATGCTTATCGATTAATGTATAAATATCCGGCTTTATTTAGGTGATTCCCTTCATTTACGTATTTGATTATATAGAAGTAAACACCTACAGGTAATTCAGAATCTGTGCTAATGGTTACTCTACCATTAGAAGCGCCTCTAAATACGTTAGATTGATTATCATATCCAGCCATTTCATAGACTACCACTCCCCAACGGTTATAAATCTGTACTGTGTTGTTCGGGAAAGATTCAATGTTTTCTATTCTAAAGAAATCATTTACACCATCATTATCAGGGCTTAGAATTTCATTAGAAACGGCTATTCCAGAGCTTACGACTTCTTCATCACAACCAGCTGTTAGGGTAGGAACACCACCAATAGCATCACAAGGATCTAAAGGATCAGTACCGTCTGTTATTTCTTGACCATCTGGGATGGTATCCCCATCGGTATCTGCATTATTAGGGTCAGAACCAATAGCATCTTCTTGTGCTGTCGTCAATCCGTCTGCATCACAATCGCTATCCGGTAATGCTTTACCACCATTATGATCACAATCATCCAAAGGATTTGTACCATCCAATACTTCCTGACCATCAAGAATACCATCCCCATCGGAATCAGGATTATTAGGATCTGTTCCTAAAGCAATTTCTTCACCGTCTGATAATCCATCGTTGTCAGAATCAGGATTGTTAGGATCTGTTCCTGCCGCTACCTCTTGATCTGTTGTTAATCCGTCGTTATCACAATCGCTATCTCCTAAAGGACTTCCGTTTACAGAACTACAATCATCTAATGGGTTTGTAGCGTCTGTATTTACTTCTTGACCATCAGAAATACCATCTCCATCGGTATCAGGATTGTTAGGGTCTGTTCCTAAAGCTGTCTCTTCATTTTCATTAATTCCATCACTATCCGTATCAACCGAAACTGTTACCGTTCCTGTTCCTGCATTTCCTGAAGGATCTGTAGCTGTAATAGCAATGACATCTTCATCTAGTAAGGTAGGGAAGCTACCAGAATCTGGTACAGCTGTTTCGGAGTCTAAACTCCAGTTACCACTAGCGTCTGTAATTACCGTATAGGTAACATCAGGAAGGTTATCACCATCTGTATCCAATTCTATAAGCAAGGTTTTATTAGCATTTCCTTGACCTGTTAGGATAGGGGTAATGTCTATAGTGCTGAAACTATCTACTGTTGGTACTGAATTATCTAATGTAAGCGGGTCATCATCAGTAGCAGGATTCAACGCTACATCGGTAACATCTGCTTTGACCGTAATAGTGCCATTATTTAATCCAGAAATATCCGCATCGGTAGCTGTCCAAGATCCATCAGGATTTACGGTCGCTGTAGTGGTAACCACAGGATTAGTTCCGTCATCAAAAGTTACGGTCACTGTTTGTCCAGCTTCCACATCGGTAGTAGTTCCAGAAATAGTCACATCACCATCTTCTGCGGCATTTACAATATCATCTACTTCAACAGGAGTCGTAATATCAATAGCAGGAGCAGAATTATCTAATGTAATCGGGTCATTATCGGTAGCAGGATTCAATGCTACATCAGTTACATCTGCATTGACCGTAATGGTGCCATTATATAATCCAGAAATATCCGCATCGGTAGCTGTCCAAGATCCATCAGGATTAACGGTCGCTGTAGTGGTAACCACAGGATTAGTTCCGTCATCAAAAGTTACGGTCACTGTTTGTCCAGCTTCCACATCTGTTGTTGTTCCAGAAATTGTGACATCCCCATCTTCTGCCGCATTTACAATATCATCTACTTCAATAGGAGTCGTGATATCAATAGCAGGAGCAGAATTATCTAATGTAATCGGGTCATTATCGGTAGCAGGATTCAATGCTACATCAGTTACATCTGCTTTGACCGTAATGGTGCCATTATATAATCCAGAAATATCCGCATCGGTAGCTGTCCAAGATCCATCAGGATTAACGGTCGCTGTAGTGGTAACCACAGGATTAGTTCCGTCATCAAAAGTTACGGTTACTGTTTGTCCTGCTTCTACATCTGTTGTTGTTCCAGAAATTGTGACATCCCCATCTTCTGCCGCATTTACAATATCATCTACTTCAATAGGAGTCGTGATATCAATAGCAGGAGCAGAATTATCTAATGTGATCGGGTCATTATCGGTAGCAGGATTCAATGCTACATCAGTTACATCTGCTTTGACCGTAATGGTACCATTATTTAATCCGGAAATATCCGCATCGGTAGCTGTCCAAGATCCATCAGGATTTACGGTCGCTGTAGTGGTAACCACAGGATTAGTTCCGTCATCAAAAGTTACGGTCACTGTTTGTCCAGCTTCCACATCGGTAGTAGTTCCAGAAATTGTGACATCGCCATCTTCTGCGGCATTTACAATATCATCTACTTCAACAGGAGTCGTAATATCAATAGCAGGAGCAGAATTATCTAATGTGATCGGGTCATTATCGGTAGCAGGATTCAATGCTACATCAGTTACATCTGCTTTGACCGTAATGGTGCCATTATCTAATCCAGAAATATCCGCATCGGTAGCTGTCCAAGATCCATCAGGATTAACGATCGCTGTGGTGGTAACCACAGGATTAGTTCCGTCATCAAAAGTCACGGTCACTATTTGTCCAGCTTCTACATCTGTTGTTGTTCCAGAAATTGTGACATCGCCATCTTCTGCGGCGTTGACAATATCATCTACTTCAATAGGGGTTGTGATATCAATAGTTGGCAGTGTATTATCTAATGTAATCGGATCATTATCGGTAGCAGGATTCAACGCTACATCGGTTACATCTGCTTTGACCGTAATGGTGCCATTATTTAATCCGGAAATATCCGCATCGGCAGCTGTCCAAGATCCATCAGGATTAACGGTCGCTGTAGTGGTAACCACGGGATTAGTTCCGTCATCAAAAGTTACGGTTACTGTTTGTCCTGCCTCTAAGTCTGTTGTTGTTCCAGAAATTGTGACATCCCCATCTTCTGCGGCGTTGACAATATCATCTACTTCAATAGGGGTCGTAATATCAATAGCAGGAGCAGAATTATCTAATGTAATCGGGTCATTATCGGTTGCAGGGTTAAGTACCAAATCAGTTACATCCGCTTTGACCGTAATGGTGCCATTATTTAATCCAGAAATATCGGCATCGGCAGCTGTCCAAGATCCATCAGGATTTACGGTCGCTGTAGTGGTAACCACAGGATTAGTTCCGTCATCGAAAGTTACGGTCACTGTTTGTCCTGCTTCAACATCTGTTGTTGTTCCAGAAATAGTCACATCGCCATCTTCTACGGCATTTACAATATCATCGACTTCAATAGGAGTTGTAATATCAATAGTTGGTAGTGTATTATCTAATGTAATCGGGTCATTATCAGTAGCAGGATTCATCGCTATATCAGTTACATCTGCTTTGACCGTAATGGTGCCATTATTTAATCCAGAAATATCCGCATCGGCAGCTGTCCAAGATCCATCAGGATTTACGGTTGCTGTGGTGGTAACCACAGGATTAGTTCCGTCATCAAAAGTTACGGTCACTATTTGTCCAGCTTCTACATCTGTTGTTGTTCCAGAAATAGTCACATCCCCGTCTTCTAACGCGTTTACAATATCATCTACTTCAACAGGAGTCGTAATATCAATAGCAGGAGCAGAATTATCTAATGTAATCGGGTCATTATCGGTAGCAGGGTTAAGTACCAAATCAGTTACATCTGCTTTGACCGTAATGGTGCCATTATTTAATCCAGAAATATCGGCATCGGCAGCTGTCCAAGATCCATCAGGATTTACGGTCGCTGTGGTGGTAACCACAGGATTAGTTCCGTCATCAAAAGTTACGGTCACTGTTTGTCCAGCTTCCACATCGGTAGTAGTTCCAGAAATAGTCACATCCCCATCTTCTGCGGCATTTACAATATCATCTACTTCTATAGGGGTCGTGATATCAATAGCAGGAGCAGAATTATCTAATGTAATTGGGTCATTATCAGTAGCAGGATTCAACGCTACATCGGTTACATCTGCTTTGACCGTAATAGTACCATTATTTAATCCGGAAATATCCGCATCAGTAGCTGTCCAAGATCCATCAGGATTTACGGTCGCTGTGGTGGTAACCACAGGATTTGTACCGTCATTAAAAGTTACGGTTACAATTTGTCCGTCTTCTACACCAGTTGTTGTTCCAGAGATAGTCACATCCCCATCTTCCGTAGCATTAACAATTCCATCACCTTCAATTGGCGTGGTAATATCAATAATAGGTGTTGTATTATCTAAGGTTATAATTTCATTATCGGTAGCAGGATTAAGAGCGACATCGGTTACATCTGCAGTTACGGTTATGTTCCCATTATCCAATCCAGAGATGTCCGCATCTGTTGCCGTCCACGCATTCCCAGTTACGGTAGCGGTAGTGGTAACAACAGGATTAGTACCGTCATTAAAAGTTACGGTTACTGTTTGTCCGTCTTCTACATCTGTTGTTGTTCCAGATATAGTTACATCCCCATCTTCCGTAGCATTTACAATATCATCTACTTCAATAGGGGTAGTAATATTAATAGTAGGTGTTGTATTATCTAAGGCTATAGTTTCATTATCAGTTGCAGGATTTCCTACTAAATCAGTGACATTCACAGTTACAGTAATATTGCCATTATCCAATCCAGAGATGTCTGCATCTGTTGCCGTCCACGTATTCCCAGTTACGGTAGCTGTAGTTGTAACAACAGGATTAGTGCCGTCATCAAAAGTTACTGTTACTGTTTGTCCGTCCTCTACATCTGTTGTTGTTCCAGAAATAGTTACATCCCCATCTTCCGTAGCATTAACAATTCCATCACCTTCAATTGGGGTGGTAATATCAATAGTAGGCAACGTATTATCTAAACCAATTGTTTCTGTATCTGTTGCAGGATTAAGAGCGACATCGGTTACATCTGCGGTTACGGTAATGTTCCCATTATCCAATCCAGAGATGTCTGCATCTGTTGCCGTCCATGTATTTCCAGTTACGATAGCGGTAGTGGTAACTACAGGATTAGTACCATCATTAAAAGTTACGGTTACTGTTTGTCCGTCCTCCACATCTGTTGTTGTTCCAGAAATAGTTACATCCCCATCTTCCGTAGCATTTACAATTCCATCACCTTCAATTGGCGTGGTAATATCAATAGTAGGTGTTGTATTATCTAAGATTACAATTTCATTATCGGTAGCAGGATTAAGAGCGACATCGGTTACATCTGCCGTTACGGTAATGTTGCCATTATCCAATCCAGAGATATCGGCATCTGTTGCCGTCCACGCATTTCCAGTTACGGTAGCTGTAGTGGTAACTATAGGATTAGTACCGTCATTAAAAGTTACGGTTACTGTTTGTCCGTCTTCTACATCAGTTGTTGTTCCAGAAATAGTTACATCTCCATCTTCTGCTGTATTTACAATACCATCACCTTCAATTGGCGTAGTAATATCAATAGTAGGCAACGTATTATCTAAAACAATTGTTTCTGTATCTGTTGCAGGGTTAAGAGCGACATCGGTTACGTCTGCGGTTATGGTAATGTTGCCATTATCTAATCCAGAGATGTCTGCATCTGTTGCCGTCCACGTATTCCCAGTTACGGTAGCTGTAGTGGTAACAACAGGATTAGTACCGTCATCAAAAGTCACGGTTACTGTTTGTCCGTCTTCTACATCTGTTGTTGTTCCAGAAATAGTTACATCCCCATCTTCCGTAGCATTAACAATTCCATCACCTTCAAATGGCGTGGTAATATCAATAGTAGGTGTTGTATTATCTAAGACAATTGTTTCCGTGTCCGAAGCAGGGTTTCCTCCGAAATCGGTTACATCTGCAGTTACGGTAATATTCCCATTATCTAGGCCAGAGATGTCTGCATCTGTTGCTGTCCACGCATTCCCAGTTACGGTAGCGGTAGTGGTTACGATAGGATTAGTACCGTCATTAAAAGTTATGGTTACTGTCTGTCCGTCTTCTACATCAGTTGTTGTTCCAGAGATAGTTACATCCCCGTCTTCTATAGCATTTACAATACCATCACCTTCAATAGGTGTCGTGATGTCAATTGTTGGTGCTGTCTTATATCCTTTTAATGTAATTATTAAATCTGCCGTATCAGAACTTGTGCCATCTGATAGTCTATATAGAAAAGTTTCAGTTAGCGTATCTCCTGTTAGCAAACCGGCAACAGCAGGATTACTTGTATTTGGAGTATAGGTATAACTACCATCACTATTTACAATAATAGACCCGAATGTGCCAGTGTATGTAACACCTACATTAGCAGCATTACCTTCAATTTCTGATATGACTATATTTCCTATGCCACCTTGCCAATAAATATCAGAGACACCTGCTATTTGACCTCCTTGATCTGCATCGGTTGCATCTGGACCATAACTATAGCTTAGTTTTAATTCATTTATAGGTTGTTCAAAAAACACGTTGATATTTCCCGTGGCATCACTAGGAATAGCACTTCCTATACCATAAAATGTATTGTTTCCGGCATCAACCACACCGCCAGTTGTCACAAATTTAAAATTAGAAGCAGTACCGTTTAAGGAGCCATTTATTTGGATTTGATCTTGCCAGCTTGTCCCTTGGGAAAAATCTATATCTACTAATAAGAAACCCAAGTTATATACCGGTTGGTCAAATGTAATCGTCAACTCTGTAAAATCAGAATTATTGGTTGAGGCATCAATAGCATATCCTAAATAACCCGTGTGGCCACCATTGGTGTTTGTTTGGTTTACTACTTGATTTTGGTTTGCGATTCCTATTCCTCCGGCATCTGTAGAGCTAAAATTAAGTAGTACGCCATCAATAGTCCTTGATGTTCCGTTTATCGGTGCAGAATAATCTACAAAGAAGCCCCCTGGATCGCTAAATGCTGTTTCCCATACTAAGGTGGATAAGCCTCTATCTACAGAGTCCGCGCCATCTACTCCGACATCTGTAATAATATTTCCAGAAACGTTGGTTTCTGTGACAACTATAATTTCATCGGTATTATCTAAAGCTACCGGGGCTTCATCAACACCATTAATAGTAATAGATAAAGTTCCATAATCAATTATTCCTAAGTTATCTCTAGCGGTGTAAGAAACAATATCAATCAACGATTCCCCATTTTTAAGGCCTGTAATAGATGAACTTGTCTCATCTACATTGTAGGTATAATTACCGTTTGATTGAATAATTATGGAACCATACAAAGTAGTATACGAATTAGAAACTTGAGTAGGGTATACATCTACTTCTGAAACTGTCAATATATTTCCTGTATCATTTGTTAATACATTTCCAGTGACTGTACCTGTGGTGTTTGCCGCTATGCTATTAGAATCATCTACAGCATTTGGGGGAGTAGTATAGACTCTAATAATACTTTGCGCAGAAGTACTTGCTAAATTTGCATCTGTAACGGTTACTGTTGCAATTCTGTTACCATCTGTAGGTGTATCTGTTAGGTTTCCGTAGGTTATTGTATTAAAAAAAGTAATAAAGTCAGCATTAGGGATAGGGTTTCCTGATGCTTCAGTAATTGTAAAACTGTTTAGGTTCTGTACTAGTGTGATTGTAGAGCTACCCACGTTATAATTTTTAGAAGCTGTAAGAGCGGTAAAATAATATAAATCTCCTGGACTTGTTATATACATCAATTCAGTACCATCAACAGTTCCTGAGAAGTCTATGGTGGCACTCAATATTGTATTGGTGTCAGAAGAAAGTGTAGGATTTTTGAATATAGCAGTGATTGAACTTGTTGTGGGTTTAAACTGTAAATCATTATCTAAACCAACCGTAGTACTATTTAAATCTAAAATAGGGTCCGCAAAAAGCATACTTAAGTGAGGCAGCGAAGAATTCCCGATACTATCTTTATCTATTCTTGGATTTGCTTCTGAAGATAATCCTGTAAAAAATGATAATATAAATAAACAAAGGGTCATTATTTTTTTATTATGTATCCTTAAGTGTGGTTTTTTCATGGAAGCTATTTTAATTTTTATCATTGAAATTATCGAAATCTTCAAATTTTAAATGTCCTGAACTTTTCAGAGGCCATTATGTATCGTTCAAATACCAATAACGTAAGATGATTTTTTAATTACGTACGACTTTTCTCCTAATTGGGTTTCGTTTTATTAGCATAAATATATTTTTTGTAATTCTGTTGTTTCAATTTTTGTTGTGAACAAGGGGGTAAATAGATGTAAGAGGAGTAATTATTGATGTAATAATTTAATTTAAATAGTGTAAGTATTGTATTACTTTTATTGTATGGGTAAATTTTTAGATTAAAATTAAATAGGGTATTTAGTCGGTTAAATAGGTTTTAAGTCCGCATTTTGTTACCGATTAACGGAATTTTTATTTTAGAAAATGAGTTCGGTCTAAAGGAATTTGAATTAATAAGTAAAAATTAAAATGCTAAAACTTATTGGTAAATTGATTTCTCATTAACGTATTTCAATCTTAAGATTCAAAAAAACGGACAAGAAGGTGCTACCATTTTTTTTTACTAAGGCAGTGATTTTTTCAAATATCATTTCATAATTTAAAGGAAGCAGAAAGGAAATTATAAATAACTAGCACAACTCTGAAAAATGGTAGCTACCAAATTTATATACGAAGTTGAGTTGCGAGAAACCAATTATGAAATACTGAAAGCTTGCCTTTAAAGTATACTATAAATGTTTTTTTAATATCAATTGGCACTTAAAATTGTGTGTACGATATTGGCTCAATAACTATAGCTAATTTTAAGGTGTAAATAGTATTTGTAAAATAATAATTCGGAAAAAAATTAAAAAATTGATTTGTCATTAAAAATAGAAACAAACCAATTTTAGTATATTAATTAGCTTTCTAAACCAATTTCACTGCCTTTTTGAAGCATGAATTGATAAGCTGCATCATATTCATTTGGAATTTCGCCCTCAAGAATTGCTTCTTTAATTGCTTCTTTTATAATCCCAATTTCTTTAGAGGGTTTTAAGTTAAACGTTTCCATTATTTCTTCGCCACTAATTGGGGGCTGAAAATTACGTACATGATCACGTTCTTCTACTTCAACAATTTTTTGTCTTACAAGTTTGAAATTATTTTGGTAGCGCTTTTGCTTTTTAGGATTTTTGGTAGTGATATCTGCTTCACATAGGGTCATTAAATCCTCAATATTCTCTCCGGCATCAAAAATTAACCGACGTACGGCAGAATCTGTTGCAAAATCTTCCGATAAGATAATAGGTCTAGAACTCAATAAGACCATTTTTTGAACAAATTTCATTTTATCATTCAAAGGCATGCGTAACCTTTTAAATAACTTATAGACCATCTTGGAGCCTATAAATTCATGGCTATGGAAGGTCCAACCTATTTTTTTATCAAAACGTTTTGTAGGAGCTTTTCCAATATCATGGAGTAGGGCAGCCCAACGTAGCCATACGTTATCTGTGTTTTTGGCTATGTTATCAACCACTTCTAAAGTATGCCAAAAATTATCTTTATGGCGTTGTCCTTCTATCTCTTCAATACCTTGTAAGGCAGTAAGTTCTGGAAGTATATAACCTAGTAATTCTGTTTTATGTAATAATGAAAAGCCTAAAGACGGAGTTTTACTCGCTAGAATTTTATGTAGCTCATCTACAATCCGTTCTTTTGAAATAATTTTTATACGGTCTTTGTGTTCTGTGATTGCATTTAGGGATGCTTCTTCGATTTTAAAATCTAGTTGCGTAGCAAAACGGATGGCGCGCATCATTCTTAATGGATCATCAGAATAGGTAATGCCTGGAGCTAGGGGTGTTCTTATTATTTTATCTGATAAGTCTTGAATACCCTTAAAAGGATCTAGAAGCGTAGCGTAATTTTCTTCATTCAAAGAAATCGCCAAAGCATTAATAGTAAAATCTCTTCTTTTTTGATCGTCTTCTAGAGTACCATCTTCCACTACGGGCTTTCTACTATCTTCATGGTAGCTTTCCTTGCGTGCCCCCACAAATTCTAATTCAAGATCGCCATGTTTAATCATGGCCGTACCAAAATTTTTGAAAACAGAAACTTCTGGTTTTCCTTTAAGCTTACTAGCAACTTTTTTGGCAAGTGCTATACCGCTACCAATGGCAACGATATCAATATCTTTAGCCGTACCTCTTTCTAGGAGGTAGTCACGTACAAAACCTCCAATAACATAACAGTCTAGGTTTAGCTCTTTTGCTGCATTAGAAATTACTTTAAATACTGGATTAGTTAGGGCTTGCTCGTGATTTGTCTGCGTCATGCTATTCTCGGATAATTTTTACAACTCCATCATTTCCGAGTTTAATAATAGAGGAAGGTGTTTCTGAATTTTTATCTTGGTGCAAATTTACCACATAGTCTACACCTTTTAAAATTGCACTGCTAATTTCTTTAAAAGTTTGCGGTGTTGGTTCTCCTGCAATATTTGCCGAGGTAGAAACAATGGGTTTTTTAAATTTGTTAATCAGGTATTGGCAAAACTTATCTGAAGCAATACGAATGGCTAAGGTGTTATCTTCTGCAACTAAATTTTTAGCAACTCCTTTAGGAGCGTCATACACTATGGTAGTAGGTTTTGTGGCTAAATCTATGATGTCATAAGCTACCTCTGGTACTGCGCTTACATGCTTTTCTAACATAAAATCATTAGCGACTAAACAAATCATTGTTTTAGTATTCGCTCGCTTTTTTAGCGCATATATTTTAGCAACGGCTTCCTCATTAGTAGCATCACAACCAATACCCCATACTGTATCTGTAGGGTACAGAATTAGTCCTCCATTAGAAAGAATTTCGATACATTTATTTATTTCTTCCTGCATGATAAAATTTTTAGGGCTCAAAAATAACCTTTTAATAACTATTAAAATAAATCTTTTTCGAGATGTTTTAGTGCAAATGAGATAATAATAGGGCTCTAAAAGCTGTTATAGCAATGTTTTTTTGATGTAATTTGTAGTAGAAATGCAATTACAGCTATTTTAAAAGTGTACTATGAAGGAGAAATTGTCTGTTTTTATTATTACGTACAATGAGGAGCGAATTATAGATAAATGTCTGAATAAGCTTTCTTGGGCTGATGAAATTATTGTGGTAGACTCAGGAAGCACAGATGCTACTATAGAGATTTGTAAAAAATATCAGGTAAAATTATTTCATAAAGATTTTGAAGGCTTTGGTGCCCAAAAGCAATTTGCTTTGGAACAAACGACCCATAATTGGGTGCTTAGCATTGATGCTGATGAAATTTTAACGGATGAATTAATAGCCGAAATACAAGGAGTGCTTGCTTCTGGCACCACCAAAAGTGGGTATTATTTAAAAAGAAAGCACGTTTTTTTAGGTAAAGTTTTTGAATATGGTCCTGAGAGTAAGGAATATATCTTGCGTTTCTTTAAAAAGAATATGGGTAAGTTTGACGGTAAAATAGTACATGAAAATGTTGTTTTAGAAGGACCGTCAGATAAGTTGAAAAATGATTTTCTTCATTTTACAACGCGTTCATTAGACAATTATATAGAAAAGCTGTCGAATTACGCTTCTATCTTCTCAGAAGGAAAATACCTTAAAAATAAACGTTATGGAATAGCATATATTTTTATAAAAGTAAAATTTGAATTTTTTAAAAAATATTTCCTGGAGCTTAATTTCTTAAATGGTCAAGAAGGATTCTATTGGTCTTATTTAGCAGCGTATTATATGGGGATTAAATATATGAAAACCAATGAACAATATAAGCAGGTAAAGAAACAGTTGATGTTTTAAGGCTGATTCTCTTTGCGTAATCTTTTGAGTTCACTATACCTATTATAGATTCCCAAGCCCATTAAGTAGCTTAAGACAAGTCCCTTCTTTCCGTCTAAAAAGCCTAAGCCAATTACATAGTGTTTAAAAAAACGAAACGCTGGTTTTACAATAAAGTGAAATGCCGTAGGTTTTTTGTTTTTAGCCAATAATTCGTTGGCTTGCATGCTGGTATATTTTAATCGCTTATTTTTGAACTCCTCGTAGTTGTTGTAGGAATAATGGATAAGTTTATTTTTTAACACCTTAGATTCTCCGTCTACCAACAGGGTTTCGTGTACTGTTTTTGTAGTGTCAAATTTTACTTTAGATTTCTGGAATAGCCTATAGTTTTTATCAGATTGCGTACCAGTAAAGCGCATCCGCTGTTTTTCGAACATAAATATTCTCAAAAAATAATAAGCAGCTGCTTTCTTTTGATCAGAATTTACAGTTTTTAGCACTTCATTTTTCAAGGCATCTGTTAGCCGCTCATCAGCATCAATAAATAAAACCCAATTGTGCGTAGCTTGTGCTAAGGCATACGCTTTCTGATCTGTAAAATCTTTAAAAGGTCTTTGAATTAAATGAATGTTGTTAAAAGCCTTTAGCTTTTCAATGGTCGTATCCGTACTAAAAGAATCTACAACAATGATTTCGTCTGCAAATTGTAAGTTCTCTAAAACACCGTTGATATGTTCTTCTTCATTATAGGTAATGACAAGCGCCGAAATTTTTTCTTTTTTAGGCCCTGTAAATATGTCTTTCGTTGGTGTTCCAAAGATTTTATGTATTTTTTTCTTTCTCAAAAACGATAACTTCCTTTCGTTTGGTACTCCATTCTTTACAATATACTCTTGGGTAGTTTGTACCATTCGCGCTGCAGATTTTCCATCATTATACGGATGATACTGCTCACATAATTCTTTTCTTTGCAAAGCGAAGCTATCATTTGCTATACTCGTCCTTACTTTATCGGTCAGGCCGTCATAAGATTTAATATCTAGCCACTGTATATTTTTAGAGATATTTTTAAAGGTAATTACTGGTTTATCTAACAATAAAAACTCATAAATAACGGAAGAAGTATCACTGATCATTAGATCTGCCAGCAATAGCGATTCGGTAATATTCTTGTCTTCTTTAAAAAGAATATTAGGGATTTCTTCGGATAGTTTTTTATACGCTGCTATCCATTTTTGATCCATTAAATCATGAAATTTAAGCAGCAGGAGATAGCCTGTGCTTATGGCTAATTCTCTAATTTGATCTAGTAAATAAGGTGCAGAAGTTAAGCTGGGAGAAAAGGTAGGGGCATATAAAATAATTTTATCTGTTTGATAGTCCCTTAAAAGTACCTCTTTTTCTTTCCGATATTCATGAACATCTGTATGGTAAATATCTAATTTAGGCCAGCCCGTTTCTACAACGTCAAAATCTTGATGTTGCGCTTTAAATCTATTAAACTTTTCTGTAAAATAGGGTCCTTGTGTAAGGTACAAATCAAAATAATGGCGGATTCTAAAGTGCCCTTTTTTTTCACCTGCCAAGCCATGAAATATTTGCACTTTTACGCCTCGTAGATAATACGGGACTTCATTACCAGGAGCAAATATAGCATCACTTTCAAACAATTGAAGGTCTAAAATACTCGTCGTAAAATTTTCTTTTTTGAAAGGGAATGTATCTAATAACTTAGGTGCTATAAACCAGATATACTCATGCTTTTCCTTTTGCAATACATTTCTAATGGGAGCTAAAATCCCAAAAGCATAGGCATTCTGACAAAAAAGAATAGTTTTCATTATTCTAGTAGCTTATTGGCGTTATCTAAATCTTCTTGAAAATCTACTTCCATACAATTGAATTGTGAAATATCAACAGCACATACTTCTAAACCATCTTTTTCAATGGCAATTTCAATGCCGCGTTCAAAATAGTCATTGGCATCGCATTCTTCTAGTCTCGCAATAAAGCTATTAATATCTTTGGAAGCAATATAATTAATACCAACCGCTTCTCCTAGTCCGCCTTTTACCGTTTTTGATAGCTCTTTAATAAATCCATTTTCCAGAGTGTATTTAACTTCTTCATCGGCCACTTTACTGGTATTTACGGCAACAAAAGACTGCTTCTTTTTGATAAATGGATTTAAGACCTCAAATAGTTTTTCATCGAAAACAACATCGCCGTTCATCCAAAGAACAGATTTATCCTTAAATTTTCTTAAAGCTCTTAATAAGCTTTTAGAGGTATTTGTAGTATCAAAAAGAGGATTGTAGATATAGCTTACCTCAGGAAAACGTTCCATGATTAAGTCTTTTTTAAAACCTACTACGACATTAATGTCTTCTACAGAGTAGTAAGAATTTATATTATCTACCTGCATTTGCATGATACTTTTTCCATTCACCAAAGGCGTTAAAGGTTTAGGAAACGGATTTCCCAATCTTGACCCCATTCCGGCAGCTAGTATCACTATTTTCATAATCAAAGTATATTTTAAACTTGTAAAATAGTTACAAGAACAATCGTTTTTATAGGTTGGCAAACCTAAAAAAAAATGGCCTGTATAAATAATATTTTAAGGTATTTATATGAAAACGATTTCAAAAAAAAATCTCCCATAGGCTATTAAAACCATGGGAGATTATTCTTAAAATAGTCGTTTGTAGCCTTATACCGCTACATCATATTCTCTAAGGGCATCATTTAGAGATGTTTTTTTGTTCGTACTTTCTTTACGAGTACCTATAATTAATGCACAAGGAACATTGTATTCTCCTGCAGGGAATTTTTTAGTATAGCTTCCCGGTATAACTACAGATCTTGCTGGTACTAAACCTTTGCGTTCTATAGGGGTATCTCCAGTAACATCTATAATTTTAGTAGATGCTGTAAGCACAACATTTGCACCTAAAACAGCTTCTTTTTCTACACGTACGCCTTCTACAACAATACATCTAGAACCAACAAATACATTGTCTTCTATGATGACAGGAGAGGCTTGTAATGGTTCTAAAACACCACCAATACCAACACCACCACTAAGGTGAACATTTTTACCTATTTGAGCACAACTACCAACGGTAGCCCAAGTATCTACCATAGTACCTTCATCTACATAAGCACCTATATTTACATAACTAGGCATTAAAATAGTTCCAGCAGAAATATAAGCTCCGTGTCTTGCTGTTGCTCCGGGTACCACACGTATTCCTTTTTCTTTATATCCTTTTTTCAAAGGCATTTTATCGTGATATTCAAAAATACCCGCTTCAAGAGTTTCCATTTTTTGAATTGGGAAATAAAGTACTACGGCCTTTTTTACCCACTCATTTATTTGCCATCCGTCTGTTGTAGGTTCTGCACAACGCAATTTTCCGTCATCTAATAAGTCTATTACTGAGCGTATTGCAGTTTGTGTCTTCTCTTCTTTCAATAAATCTCGGTTGTCCCAAGCTTTTTCTATTTGCTCTCTTAATTCAGTCATTTTACGCTAAAATTTTCTCAAATATAAGTCCTACGCGCTAATTATTCGCGGGAATTTATAGTTATAACAATTTATCCTTTATTTTTGCAAAAAATATAATTTAGATGGCACGGATCGTTGCACTTGATTTTGGTAAAGTTAGAACAGGAATTGCTGTTACCGATGAGCTACAACTAATTGCATCAGGATTATCTACGGTAGCCACTAAGGAATTGATTGATTTTTTAAAAAACTATATTGCAACGGAAAGTGTTGAATGTATTGTAGTCGGTGAGCCTAAACAAATGAATAATCAGGTGTCAGAATCTGAGGCGTTGATACTTCCTTTTCTAGAGAAATTGAAAGCAAGTTTTCCAACAATGAGAATAGAACGCCAAGACGAGCGTTTTACGTCTAAAATGGCTTTTCAAACAATGATTGATAGTGGCCTGAAAAAGAAACAAAGAAGAGATAAGGCACTAGTTGATGAGATTAGTGCTACCATTATTTTACAAGCATATTTAAACAGAATTTAATACAATGATATTACCCATAATAGCGTACGGAGATCCAGTTTTACGAAAAGTAGGAACTGATATTACAAATGAGTATCCTAAACTTGAAACCTTAATAGAAAATATGTGGGAAACCATGTATAATGCAAGCGGTGTTGGTTTGGCTGCACCACAAATTGGTTTGCCTATTCGCTTATTTGTTATTGATACTACCCCATTCTCTGAGGATGAAGATTTAGCTCCAGAAGATCAGAAAGCATTAAATGGTTTTAAAAAGGTCTTTGTCAATGCCAAGATAGAGGAGGAGACAGGAGATGAGTGGACTTTTAATGAAGGTTGTTTAAGTATTCCGGATATTCGTGAAGATGTGAATAGAAAAGAAACCATTAAAATCACTTATTTAGATGAGAACTTTAATGAGAAAAGCGAAACTTATGGGGGTTTGTTAGCAAGAGTAATTCAACATGAATACGATCATATTGAAGGAATTTTGTTTACAGACAAGCTTTCAAGTCTTAAAAAACGTTTGATAAAAGGTAAATTAAGTAATATTTCTAAAGGAAAAATTAATGCAGATTACCGTATGCGTTTCCCTGATATGAAAAAAGGAAGGTAATCTAGTTTTTTTATTACCGTAAAAGTTTAATATTTGTCCAGAAATTAAAATAATACATGAGTTTAGATAAAATTTTATCCATAGGAGGAAAACCAGGTTTGTTTAAATTATTAACACAAACTAGAGCTGGTTTTGTAGCAGAATCGTTATTAGATGGTAAAAAAATCACGGTAGGTTTTAAGAACAACGTAAGTGTTCTTTCTGAAATTGCTATTTATACACTAGAGGCAGAAATTCCGCTTCGCGAAGTGTTTAAGAAAATTCAAGAAAAAGAAAATGGAGAAAAAACTCCAGTTTCTCATAAAGATGATAAGTTAAAATTGGAGGAGTACTTTTTTGAGATACTTCCTAATTATGACGAAGATAGAGTGTATGCTAGTGACATTAAGAAAGTAATTCAGTGGTATAATATGCTTCAAGAGCAAGGAATTACGGACTTTGAGTCTAAAGAAGAAGTAAAAGAAGCAGCAAAGGAAGAAGGAGGAGAGTAAACCTATCCACTTTAAAACCAGTTGTTTGAAAAGGCAACGAATATGAATTTTCATATTCGTTGCCTTTTTTTGTTAAAATCTGTCTATTTCAAATTCCTTTATCTACAGTTTATTGCTATTCGTCTATGGTTTTATCGTAGTGGCGGCTTTATTCCTGATGTTATCACACAAAAAGAGGAGTTTTGAGACCTAATAATGATTTATTACAAATCAAAAACAAGATAGTATGGCAGCAGTAGAAGGAGAATTCGATAGAGATCTTAGAGGTGCTTTTTTTAATATGGCCTATTCGCCATTTGTTATTTTAAATAAGGATCTGAATTTTGTAGATATTAATCAAGCAGCTCTAACGGCTATCAAAATTAAGAGAGAAGATTTTATAGGAAGAAATTTATTAGATTTTTTTCCGTATTTAAAAGAGAATGAAAGATATCAGTTATATAAGGATGTTTTAGTAACAGGTAAGCCTATCGGTTTTGATGAAGTTTCTTTTCATACCGATGCCGGAGTACTTAAATTCATGATAAAAGCCTTCAAGATTGGTGATTATTTAGGCATGAGTACCTTAAATGTAACGAATTTAACGAATACTATAGACCAACTAAAAACAACAAAAGTAAACTTACAGACCGTAAACGATAATCTTAAGCGCAAAAATCAAGAGTTAGAAGAGTTTTCTTATGTAGCGGCACATGATTTAAGATCGCCACTTACAAATATTCATAGCTTGTTAGATATGTTGCAGAATGAGAATGCTATTTCTGAAGCAGGTATGCCGGTATTTGATAAAGTACAGCAGGTAGCCAAACAAATGTGCGATAAACTTAGAGCTTTAAATTCTGTTATTGCTTTGAAAACGAAATCGGATGACAAAAAAGAACTGCTAAGTTTTTCTAAGATTATTGAAAAAATAAAAGTCAACTATTCCGATGAAATAGTACAGAGTAGGACTATAATTAAAGAAGATTTCGCGCGTGCGCCTGACATAAATTATAATGTAATTCAGTTAGAAAGTATTTTACAGAACTTAGTCTCTAATGCGATAAAATTTAGAAACCCAAACAGGAAACCTGTTATTCTTATTAAAACAGCCTTAGTGAAAGAGCGGTTGGTTTTATCGGTTAAAGACAACGGACTAGGGTTTGAGCAAACTACTTACCCCAATAAAATTTTTGGATTATTTAAAAGAATGCACACCCACGTAGAAGGACTTGGAGTGGGACTTTATGTAACAAATTCTATTATTGCAAATAATGGAGGAGCTATTCGTGTTACAAGTGAAATAAATAAAGGAACTGAATTTAAAATTACATTTTAATGGAAAATCAAACGAGTAGCGTTTTTAAGATACTGTTGGTGGAAGATGATGAAATTACCAATTACATAACCACCACAAAACTAAAAAACATTGGCTTTGAAAATGTTGACGCCGTATTAAATGGGGAGTTAGCGCTAGAATATTTAGCGAAGGAACAACCTAATCTAATATTTTTGGACGTTAACATGCCTGTCATGGACGGCTTTGAGTTTTTAGACTCCGAGGAAGTCAAAAATCAATACTCAGGCATACCCATTGTCTTATTAACATCTTCTAGTAGGCCCAAAGACAAAGAAATGGCTTCTAGGTATAGCAATGTCATAGAGTACTTAGAAAAGCCCCTGAATTATGAGAAAATGAAAAAAATTCTATTAGCCATTAATAAGTAGATGGTCTTAGAAATATTTAGTCAAAAAGAATACAAACAGGCGTAGGAGCTTCAATTTCTGAAACAAATGTTAATAGTCCTGTTTGCGCATTTCTTTTAAAAGAAATTAGATTGTTGGTGTCTTGATTGGCTACAATTAAATAAGTGTCTTCTGGCGTTAATGAAAAATTCCTTGGATTCTCTCCACGGCAAGATTCATAGCCAACTAAGCTTAAGTCACCACTATCTTCATGTATACTAAAAATGGCAATACTATTATGACCTCGGTTTGAAGCGTATAGGAATTTACCGTCTGCAGAAATATGGATGTCGGCACTTTTAGTTGCCTCTTTAAAATCCTCAGGAATAGAAGAGATGGTTTGCTTTTTTTCATAAGTACCGTCCGCTAATCTAGAAACGCTAGTGATGGTATTATCTAATTCATTTAAAACATATAGGATTTTTTTAGTAGGATGTTGTACCAAATGTCTTGGTCCTGCACCTTCTTCCATAGGCAATCTAAAAGGAGCTACGGAATCTAGTGTATTCGTAGTGGTATTGATACTTGAAAACCAAAGCTCATTCGTTCCTAAATCTACTGCGATAACAATGTTTTCATCAAACCAAGCAGAATGCGCGTGCGGTCCTTTTTGCCTCCCTGTAGTTCCTTGGCCACTATGTTGTTGCGTATCTAATAAATCAGTCAATTTCCCGGCAGAATCTACTTGTAATAAGCCCACAGAGCCACTACTGTAATTTGCAGCTAAAACGTATCCTTCATCGTTAATAGCAACATGACAAGGATGTGAACCACCTGAAGCACTCATGTTCTTGAAAAGCAAAGTATCTTTCTCAATTTGATAAGAACTTACAAAGCCGGTGTTTTTTTCGGCTACTTCATTTACGGTTAAAAGAAATTTTTTGTCTGGGCTTAAGGCTAAAAACGACGGATTATTTGCTGTAGCCGCCAAGCCTATTTTAGATAATTTTCCATCGGCCGAAAGGCTATATTTATAAATGCCCTTACTTTCTTTATCCGTATAGGTGCCTACATAAAAAGTAGCATCTTGCGCCATTTCTTGTGCCACTTCTGGTGTGTTTTGAGTAGGTTTGGTTTCTGATTTACAACTTGTAAGCATAATTAGTACTAAAAAAAAGATAGAATACTTCATTGAGTGGGTTTGTGGTGGTACTATTGATTAATTTTTAAGTATGGTTTCTGTAACGTCTTTCTTCCAATCAATCAAAGTAGACGGGTAATAATTTACATTCATCCTGTTTAGATAAGAAGTTTGATTGGCTAAGCGTGTTTTAAAATCGTCCCAATTTCTATTTTCGTCCGTGGTCCAACCTAGTTCTGCATAGCCAATAATTCTAGGAAATGCTAAATATTCTAACTCAGCTATTGTGGAAATTGTTTCAGACCACAGTGGTGCCTCTACACCTAAGATATCCTCTTTTTTTAGATCTTCAATATATGTAGTAGGAGACCAATTGTAAGCCGTATCAACAGGAATGAGTGCTGCCCAATCCAAGCCATGAATTGAGGTGTCATCATATTTCATATCCAGATAAGCTCTCGTAGCAGGTGACATAATTATTTTTGATCCTCTTGCAGCTGCTTCAGTTGCATTTTTCTTGGTGTTCCAATGTTGTGCAATACTGGTGCTATCTACATCCGCTTGCATAATTTCATCCCAGCCAATCATTTGCTTACCATGTTTTTGAACAATTTTTTCTACACGATTTACAAAAAGGATATAATCTTTCTTTTTAGTTACATGACTTTCATCTCCACCAATATGAAAATAAGGCCCTGGACTAAGTGCTGCTATTTCACGTACAACATCATCAATAAAAGCATAAACGGTATCCTTGTGCGCATCAAACGTACTAAAACCTACATGCGTACCTGTGTATGGCTTTAATGTTTTACCATTGCCGTTAAGAATTGGATATGCAACAGAAGCAGCATTGGTATGTCCAGGCATATCTACCTCGGGAATAATGGTCATATGATGCTTAGAGGCATAATTTACAATTTCAGTATACGCTTCTTGCGTATAAAAGCCACCTTTGCCACCGCCAACTTCTGTAGCACCAGAAACAGTAGTCAGTTTTGGCCATGATTTTATTTCAATACGCCATCCTTGATCATCCGTAAGGTGCAAGTGTAATTTGTTGATTTTATAATAGGCTAATACGTCTATGTATTTTTTTACATCAGTTACGCTAAAAAAATGCCTTGCAACATCTAGCATGGCACCTCGATATTCAAAATTAGGACTATCTATAATTTTCCCTGTGGGAATAAGCCACATGGGATGATCTGTGATGCTATCGTTACTTTTCTCTGGGATTATTTGGCGTAAGGTCTGCACACCTCTAAAAGCGCCCTCAGCAGTCTTAGAATTGATAATAATAGAATCTTTTGAAATGTATAATTGATAAGATTCTTTTGTTTCTAGCTCTAGACTGTCCGTTTGATTGATGTAAATAATACGATCTACCTGTGCTAAATCAGTAGTATTTACAGGAACTTTCAATGATGTTAAGGTTTCAATTTTCTCTGATAAAAAAGTACCTACTTCGGTAAATCCATTAAATGCTTGAGAAGTGTAAATTACGGTGTTCTGATCTAAGCCAAAGGCAGAATTTGTCGCAATAACTTTAGAAGGCTTCGGAATAATATTTTCTGCGGATAAATTTGTTTCAGGAAATACGAGCACAACTTTCTTCTTTTTCTCTGCACAGGATAGAGATACAATCGCTAAAGCGAATAAAGCTATTTTTAAAGCAAGAATCTTTTTTTTCATAAATAAACAACTAGCGTATTAGTCAATATAATCTTTAATAATAGAATGCCAGAGTTGATATCCTTTTTCATTCATGTGAAGGCCATCACTGATAAAAAGATCTTTTTTTAATTTCTTTCTCTCTAGCATGATGTCCCATACGTTTGCAAATTCTAAGTTGTCATTTTCTTCACAAAAACGTTTCAATTTTCTGTTTAATCGCTTATATTTTCCTTTATATTTCCATCTAGAAATACTTGGTTTAGGCGATATAATGACCACTTTAGTTGCACTATCATTTACTTTTATCGTCTCAATTAATTTTGAAAATGTTTCCAAAATTTCTTTAGATTTTTTTTTAGATGATATGTCATTATCTCCTTCGTAGATAAAGACTTTTTTAGGACGATACGTAAAAATAAGCTCTTTGGTATAGCCTAATAAATCGATAGTTTGAGACCCACCAAAACCAGTATTTAATACTTGATGGTTCGGAAAATCTTGATCTAAAGTTTTCCACATACGCACACTAGAACTGCCTGTAAACACAATGGTTTCTCTAGAAGAATCCCATAGCGAATCATATTTTTTAGAGATGGCTGTTACTTCATCTTTAAAATAAGCGTTGGGTTGCGCTATGCAAAATAGGGGAACTAAAAATAATACTAAAAATTTCACTTTAAATGCTTTAAGCTTCTAAGATAGCTTTTATCTGTGAAACCTTCAATTTAAAATACATTACAAGTAAGAACTTTTGTAATTCAAACGCAGCGAAATCATCTTGTAAAAATTCTTTTATTTAGTGTTACTATTCTATATATTTGGCATTAAATTAATCGGGATGTAGCGCAGTCCGGTAGCGTACACGGCTGGGGGCCGTGTGGTCGCAGGTTCAAATCCTGTCATCCCGACTGAATAAGAAAATGAATCGTGTTGCGGTTCATTTTTTGTATCCAAATGTATCACGAACAACGTTCGTGTAAGCGTTTGGATACAAAAAATGAGAAGGCATAAGCCTTCATTTTGATATTTTCAAAGAGGGTTTATTAGGATTCTGTAAATCCAGATTTTGTTCGTGTAAGCGTTTGGATACAAAAAATGAGAAGGCATAAGCCTTCATTTTGATATTTTCAAAGAGGGTTTATTAGGATTCTGCAAATCCAGATTTTGTTTTTGTAAGCGTTTGGATACAAAAAATGAGAAGGCATTAGCCTTCATTTTGATATTTTCAATGAGTGTTTATTAGGATTCTGCAAATCCAGATTTTGTTTTTGTAAGCGTTTGGATACAAAAAATGAGAAGGCATTAGCCTTCATTTTGATATTTTCAATGAGTGTTTATTAGGATTCTGTAAATCCAGATTTTGTTCGTGTAAGCGTTTGGATACAAAAAATGAGAAGGCATTAGCCTTCATTTTGATATTTTCAAAGAGGGTTTATTAGGATTCTGTAAATCCAGATTTTGTTCGTGTAAGCTTTTGGATACAAAAAATGAGAAGGCGCTAGCCTTCATTTTGATATTTTCAAAGAGGGTTTATTAGGATTCTGTAAATCCAGATTTTGCTCGTGTAAGCGTTTGGACACAAAAAATGAGAAGGCATTAGCCTTCATTTTGATATTTTCAAAGAGGGTTTATTAGGATTCTGTAAATCCAGATTTTGTTTTTGTAAGCGTTTGGATACAAAAAATGAGAAGGCATTAGCCTTCATTTTGATATTTTCAATGAGTGTTTATTAGGATTCTGCAAATCCAGATTTTGTTTTTGTAAGCGTTTGGATACAAAAAATGAGTAGGCATAAGCCTTCATTTTGATATTTTTAAAGAGGGTTTATTAGGATTCTGTAAGTCTTATGAATGAGGCGAAGGTTGAAAGGATTGGATTTTTGCTAGTTGTTATTTATATAGTTCATCTATGGCTCAAAATATTAATCGTATAACAGCGCATTGGTGTTGTTAAAATAAAAATCGCTATAGGCAAGTGTTTTTACTTGCTTATAGCGATATAGTTTTTAAATACATAAGTTGCTTTTAAAGAGCTCCTTTGTAATTTTAAAAGAAATAGACTTATTGATTACAATCCCAATCAGGTCTATACTGCGCATCATTTAATTCGGCAATATCTTTGTTTGCACCAGTTTTAATAGTTATATCGTTAGTTTCGTAGAGTAAGATGTAGTCAATATTTGCATTTTTTGAACGGCCAGACATGGTAAATGTATATTCTTCATCTTCTATTAAATTGTATAGAATGGCCGATTTGTTATGGGCTGCTCCGCCATCACCAGAATAAACACCACCCCATTGATCAACACCTCTTCCAAAAAATTTCAAATCGGTTTCTAAGTCTTCCGTGGTATATTTATCAGTAGCCGTAGTAAAATTACCTGCCATTCTAATATAAACATCATTAGATTTATCTTCCTCAGCACCTTCTAAACGCTGGTATAGACGCATTACTAATTTATATGCTCCGGTAGACGGAGCTGTAAATACATATTCTAAAGGAGACGTTGCAGGACCACTACCTTGATTATTTCCTGTAAATTCTAAATGCGTTTCATTTATAGGACCAAGACTTTCTTTATCCAAATAGCCAGCGTCACCTTTGCTTATTAATTCCCATTGGTCTAAGGGTGATTCTGTTGCTTCGGCATCAAAAACCACATAGTTTGCTCCAAATGTCTTTAGACAATCTAAGACTTCTTCAGGATCTGTTGCTTCTGGTTCCGGATCGGGTGACTCTGGCATAACTTCTTCATCAGTGGGAACGTCAGTCGTGTTTTCATCAACTTCTTCTGTTTCAGGATCTACAGAAGCATCTCCATCAGAGGAGCAAGAACTTAGGTTGAATAAAAGGCATAGAACTAATGCCCTTAAATAATATTTTACTTTCATAATTACGATGATAATTTAGATGGTTATTGTTAGAAATTAACGATTAAAGAAGCTTAAAATTGTATTCAAATTTGGACCCATTTCAGCAGCTTAATTCTTTTAATTTCTATGATCACTATGGTAGTATGAGCTGTTATTAATTAATAAGATCTTTTAAAAAAGCATACTGAATGCATGACCTGTCGAATATTCTTTATGATTTTTTATATCGAAATAAGTGGTGCTCCTTTAAGGCTTTAAAATAGTTTGTGGAGTACTATAACTTACAGGATTTCTTTTGGAATTAATTTTCTGGTCCAAGTTTTTAATCGTTTATATTTATTTACTTCAGCATCTGGATTGAAATCCAAGGTAGTTTCCCATGAATTTTCAGGTTTAAATTCTTCTTCCATTCCGCTTAAAACACCCTTCGATATTTTGTCAGAAGTAACAATAACCACACATTCCGTATTTAAATTAGCACTTCTAGGGTCTAGATTAAAGGTGCCAATGACTGTTGTTTTATGGTCTACAACCATAGATTTTGCATGCAACCCAAAAATAGGAGTATAGTCGAGTTTTTCTTGTAACTCTCCTGTCATAATTTTTTTGCGTTCTGCGGCATCAGGTCTAAATTCAAAGATTCTTACGCCTGTTTCTAATAATTTTTTTCTATCCGTTTGGTAGCTACTGAAAGCTTCCACGTTATCTGTTGATGCTAAGCTGTTCGTTAAGATTCTAATTTTGACGCCACGGTCTACGGCATCTTTAAATAAATTTTGCGCTAATGCTGTCGTAATTAAATAGGGTGTTTGAATGTCTATTGATGATTTTGAATTTTTAACTAAGTTGATTAAAGCACTAGTAGAAATTCCGCCACCTCCCAAACCACTTTCGCCATCATTTTTTCCGGGATTATCAGAAATAAACTGTACATCATCTAGCCAAACTAAATCTCCTGATGCATTTATTTTTTTAAATGTTGTAGGTAAGGTAGCAATACGCTTTCTAACTTGTGGCCAAAAATTATAGGGATTACAGGCATATTCATGAAGTTTGTTAAACCTTTCTTCTGAGGTTATATTTTCAGGTAGCTCTTCAATAACCTCAGAGACCTCTTTTGTTAAGGGGCTATTCCAAAATTGGTCAAAAGAAGTATTTACAGTTTTAGCTATTTTTCCTAATAACAGAATATCCCTATCTCTGAAATTATACTCATGGTCATAATCAAAGTACTCATCGGCAATATTCCTACCTCCAGTAATGACCACTTTACCATCTACTATGAACGTTTTGTTGTGCATACGTTGATTAGCAGTTCTAAAATCTGTTGTAAATTTTTGTATTTTTTTAAAAAGGTTTATTCCGAGATTAACTCCAGGATTATAAATTTTGACTTCAATATTTTTGTGAGAGGCAAATGTTAGAATATCTTGTATGTCTGCATCTACCATAATGTCATCTACAATAATTCTTACTTTAACACCACGATCTGCTGCTCTAATCAAATAATCACAGGCAATTAAACCTACATTATCGGTCGAAAAAATAAAATATTGAATGTCTATGGTCTTTTCAGCGTACTCGCTAAGCCACGCTCTGGCCACCATAGAACCACTACCGTCTTCTAAAACATATACACCAGTTTTCGTAGCCATCAATTCTTTTACGCTGGCTAACTCTTTGGTTAATGTTATACTGTCGTTTTTATGAATGTTAGCACAGAAATCTGTTGGTGGAGTTATCTTCTGTTCTTCATTACAAGAGGCTAGTATTAGTAAAAAAAGAACAAAAATGTATTTATAGTTAAGAATCAAATTCATGGCGCTTATCATTGGTTGTTGTTAATGGTTTAATTGATAAACGCATTTATAGTCTTTAGCTTGTATAGAGAACCCAATCTATCGGAAGAAAGATAGGGTTAACAAGCATATATTTTTCAGGAAACAATCAAATTAGAAGTTACCACAACAGATTGATGAAGCGTTTTGTGTACAGGACATTTATCTGCAATCTCAAGAAGGCGTTTTTTTTGAGCCTCATCTAAATCACCTATTAGTTCTATGTTTTTTGTAATATGATCTATTTTTGATTTTTTCTCATCGCATTCCATACAATCTTTTCTATAATCTTTGCCATGGGTAAGGTGCACGATAACTTCTTTTAAATCCCACTTTTTTAGATTGGCATACAATCGTAAGGTCATTGCAGTACAAGCACCTAAGGAAGAAAGCAAAAGGTCATAAGGGGCTGGACCAAAATTATTGCCACCTACGCTTTCAGGTTCATCGGCAATTAGGGGGTGTCCTGCAGCCAAAATAGAGGTAGTAAGACTTTCATTTCCAATTTGTACGACAACTTGTTTTGAGGTTGTAAGCTTCTTTTTGTCCTCTTTTTTAATATATCTTGATGCCCATTGTGCAATTAAATTACCAACGTAGGCAGAATCTTCTTTATCTGACAACAAATGATCTGCACCATCTAAGGAAACAAAGCTTTTAGGATGCATGGCTTCAGCATATATCTCGGCAGCATTTTTTATACCTACAGTCGTATCTTGTGGAGAATGTAGGATCAAAAGTGGCTTTCTTAATGATTTTACCGTAGCGCTCATATTTTTGCTCGATAGATCTTCAATAAATTGCTTTGCAATGGCGAAAGGTCTTCCTCCAATATTTACCATTGCTTTTCCATTTTCTTCAATTTCTTCCAAACCACTTTTAAAAAGATGTTGCACATGTTGAGGAGATGATGGGGCACCGATAGTTGCTACAGCATCAACAGAATGTATTTTTTTAGCAGCGTATATTGCCGCGGCACCCCCTAAAGAATGGCCTATGATTAGTTTAGGAGCTTCTAATTCAAGCGCCATATAATTAGCGACATCTTCTAGGTCTTGAATGTTAGAAGAAAAATTTGTATCTGAAAATTCACCCTCACTTTGTCCAAGTCCGGTAAAATCAAAACGTATAACACCAAAACCCTGAAGTGTTAGTGCTCTTGATATATTTCTGACAGGAGTTAAATTTTTATTACATGTAAAGCAATGTGCAAATAGGGCATAAGCAATAGGATGCTGGTTTGCAGGTAATTCAAGTTTACCAGAAAGTAGTACTCCTTTTGAGTTTTTGAAGGATATCGTTTTATTTTTCATGTAGGGTGTTCGTTACGATTGCCTTTAGTTCATGTGGTATACAAGTATAGGCAAGTAGGGAATTTAGCCAATAAAAAGAAGATTTGAAAGGGTAGGCTGTTTTTTAACGAATGGTCAACGCTATTTGCGGAAATAGTTTTAGACTTTAAAAGTAAGATTACACTTGGATAAAGTTTTATTTTGTGTTTTAAACTTATGGATGAAGAGCACT
Organism: Cellulophaga sp. HaHa_2_95; assembly: GCF_019278565.1. The sequence goes on from NZ_CP058988.1 coordinate 1,914,133, forward strand.
TTGCGAAAACAAAGTGGTTTGTAGTTTTAAAGTGTTATCTAGAATTTTTTTTAAACGCGAATGGCTTTATTTGCGTTTATCTTAAATACAGATAAACCTCTAATCATATTTTTCTCAATTCAACCCTTCTATTTGTAGCCTTACCTTCTTCCGTAGTATTGTCTTCTACAGGTCTCGTTTGTCCAAAACCTTCACTTTTTAATCTAGCTTCATCAATATCTTCATCTGTAAGCGCCATAAGAACAGCTCTAGCTCTATTTTTTGATAATTTCAAATTAGCAACTTCATTACCTGTATTGTCTGTATGACCCTCAATTTTAATTTTCAAATCGGGACTCGCTTTCATCATTTTTGCTATCTCATTAATTACATCATAGGAACCTGCTTTAATTCTAGATTTACCAGTGTCAAAATTTATATGTAGCGTTGCAAAGCCTTTAGCGTTGATATCTTCTAACATGGTTTCGGCTGTAATTTTTTCAATAGTTTGCTCAAAATCTTTATAGGCTACAACACCTATAGTTCTTGATTTTGAAGAGATTTGAAAACCTATTTTTTGTTGGGCTGTTTTTAAAAGATATAGGCTAATTGGGCCGTTTACAACATCTCCTGCGTAAAACTCATGCATGTGTTTATAAATAGCATTTGGGTTATCTCCCCATTTTTGAGTTTGTTCATAAGGAATCTTTCCTTCAAAAAGTAAGCTTGCCCCTATAGATTTTAAGTATTCAGATACACTTTTGTCAAATAAGTATTGTTCCCATTCCTCATCGCCTTCCATGACAATACTCATTCGCTCCACTTTTCCATCAAGAACAAAGAACTGCCTTCCGTCAAAAAATTCTAACTTATCGAATTCAAATGATTCTGAGTCGTCTTTATCAACAATCATCCCTTTAGGAGGTGTTAGATAGGGAAATTCACCGACATCAACGGTTGATTCTGGGATATCTGCCCAAGAAAATTCTTTTTCGACTTCTTTATTCGGTGATTTTTCGGTAGGAACCGCTACCGGAGTGGTATCGCTTTCTATCTCTTTATTCGCTTTTTCTGCTGTAGTATCCTTGCAGGATAGGAGTGTTACTAAAACTAGATTGATTAAAGCTATTTTTTTCATCGTTTTTGGTTTTGTTAAAAAAGAAGCGACAGCTACGCGGGCGTTTAGCTATTTGTTTTGCTAACTTAGGAAATATACGCCAAACATCAAATTATAAACCTGACTGTTAGTTTTTTAAAGGATAATAAGTAAAGATATTTTAGTTCTAATGTCAGCTTATCCTTGGCAAGAATAAAGTGTATTATTAAGTAAGTGAGTTAAAATATTCTTTCACTTGATTGATGTGTTCTTCTTTGCGTGCGGCACTTAACCAGCTAGCTTCAAAAGCATTGATGGCTAATTGCATAAGTTGTGATTTATTTAAATTTAGTGCCTTAGCCGTTTCATAATAATTTTCATTCATATACCCGCCAAAATAAGCAGGATCATCTGAATGTATTGTGGCTATTAGCCCTTTGTCAAGCATTTTAGCTACAGGGTGTTCTTCCATTTTTTGAATAACTTTAAGTGCTACATTACTCAACGGACACAAGGTTAATGCAAGCTTTTCTTGTAGCAATCTCTCTACCAGTGCTGCATCATCTAAACACCTGTTTCCATGATCTATACGGACAACTTTAAGGAGGTCTAAAGCTTCCCAAATGTAAGTTGATGGTCCTTCTTCCCCTGCATGCGCTACCAATTTGTAACCTTGATCTGCAGAGGCTTTAAAGACCTTAGAAAACTTACTAGGCGGGTTGCCCATTTCAGAAGAATCTAGCCCAACACCATGAATGTATTGTTTATAAGGCAATGAAGATTCTAGTGTTTTAAAGGCTTCTTCTTCACTTAAATGTCTCAAATAGGACATTATAAGTTGGTAGGAGATATTTAATTCTGTTGTAGCTTTTTCTAATGCTTTAAAAATTCCGTTGAATACTACATCAAAAGAAATACCTCTATCGGTATGGGTTTGTGGATCAAAAAAGACTTCGACATGCACTACATTTTGACTGTGGACTTTAGTAAGGTATGCCCAGGTTAAATCATAAAAATCTTGTTCATGAATGAGGACTTGTGCGCCAATATAGTAAAGGTCTAGAAATTCTTGAAGGTTATTAAATTTATAGGCTTCTTTTAAGGAAGCTATGGAATCATACGCCAGTGTAATGTTGTTTCTTTTAGCTATTTTAAACATTAGCTCAGGTTCAAAACTACCTTCAATGTGTAAATGTAATTCGGCTTTGGGAATACCTTGAATAATTTTTTTTAATGCAGATGATTCCATAAAATATTTTGTTTAAGTGTACTGAAAAGTGTGTTATATGGGCGTTCTAGGTTGAATTAAAATATGCTTTCTTCTTTAAAAATGAAGTTTAAGCGTTTTGGTATCCATTAAATATAAAACTATTTTCTCACCAACCTGATATTTTCCTTAATCTTTTTGAGCTATTCTGCGCTTATTTGCTTCTAATATGTAAAGTAAAATCTCTTCATCGGAATTCGGAAGTTTCGTTATACCTACCTTTTTTAGGCCTAGTTTTTCTAACAGTTTTTGAGAAGAAAAATTCTCTTTAGAGGTAATTGCCTTTACTTCATTCAGCTTAAATTCATCAAAAGCGGCATTCAAAATTCTATGACTCGCTTCATAGGCATAGCCTAGCCCTTCAAAACCAGGTAAAAGCCCAAATCCAATATCAATACCCGCTACACCATCCCGATTGTAAAGTCCGCAGGTGCCAATTTTTACTTCATCATGTTTTGTGATAATAGTATAACAAGAAAATCCTAGCGCCTTTAGTTGTGGGAGCATCATACGTTTTATATAATCGGCAGCCATCGGAATAGAATGAATACCTCTATCGCCTACATATTTTATAAACTTATCTGTGTTCATTAACTGATAAATTAATTCAGCATCTTCCTCTAATGTAGGTCTCAGTTGTAAGCGTTCTGTTTTAAACTCTGTATACATTGTTTAGGTACGTTGTGGGCATGGTGCCTTTAGCCTAAAAATACAGAAAAGAAGTATAAAGTAGCTTTATGAGCTTAAAAAATGTTTGTTGAGGTTTAATATGATTGATAATTGGTGGGTACCTATATCTTTTGAAAAAGGATTTTTATGTGTAGAAATGCTATATCCATAAAAGATATTTACATCACCATAGAGTCCTAAACCTATTTTTGGTGTTATGACAAAATCTCGTTCTTCAAAATTGCTCAGGTATTTAGCTTCTAAACCCAAATTAAGTAAGTAAGCATTGACCTCGTAACCAATTTTTAAACCATAGATATCTTTTCCTTGGCTAGGAGTCCATTCTAGAGCACTATAGATATCATTAGAGAAAAAGCCAGTATCGCCATAATTACATCTATGTAATGCTAGACCAATTTCCGTATAGAATGATTGTTGTATTCCTGCTCCAACACGAAACGAAATTTGTTTTTCAGAACTAAAATGTTGAGACCCCCAATTCGGGATGCTATCATTTTGAGTTTCCTGGCCGAATGCCATAAAACCTATACAAAGGATACAGATACTTAAACTACTTTTAATCATTTTTTTAATCTAAAAAATTGCGTACATCATAATCATCAATCTCGAATTTACCATTTCTGTATATAGCCTTCTGTTCTTCCAGTGCTCCAGTAGTATTGCTTTTATACGGGTAAGAAATGGTTTTTGTGTCCGGTTCATATGTTATTTTATAAGGCTCGTAAAATGTGAGTCCACTTTTAGGGAGCAATTCTTTATTCTCATCCGTAGGGTAGGATGTGGCTATAGATGTCCAAGAACATACGATCAATTCTGACCCTTGTCTAAATCCCTTCTTTTTTTTGGCAGTCTCTTTTTTGACTTTAAAAACGGTGGCAGAATAACAAGAGAAGGATAAATCATCTTGCCTTTCAATAATCAAAAATTCTTTAGCATTCAGCGCATGTACTTCTACAAAATATTGATGCCTTTTAAAATCAGTATGAACAATTTTCTGTGTTTCACGGTCTATTAATTCGGAAACATAATTAAGATGATAAAAGTCTTTTGAAAAATGATAAAGCTGTAATTTACTGGTTGTATCCTTAAAAGACTCAAAATGGAACATGGCAGCGTCACACTTCTCTTTCAGTATTTCTAATATGTTATCACTGTCATTTTTAGCTTCGATAATTTCTTCAATTTCTCTTGTGAAACTTTGTAATAGACTGTCTTTTAGATACTCGACTTTGTCAACTTCTTGCCCATACGTAATTAACGAGATGCTAAATCCTATGAAAATTAAAATTCTTCGGTGCATAGGTTACATTCTGAATGTACTATTTTTAACTATAGATTACTGAAAACTACTTCTTGTAGCAGCAACTATTTCAGTAGTCATAGTTTAAATTAGTTGAGCATTAAAGAGGTTAAAAATTGATAAGGTTAATTGTATTTTAATCCTCATTATTTTCATCAATAAGTTTATCTACAATAGCTTTTAATTCTCCTTTTTTGATAGGTTTTATAATATAATCAGAGATTTCACTTATTTTTTTAGCACGCTCAATATCGGCAGTATCTACCGAAGAGGAGACCATATAAATAGTTATTTTCTTTCCTAATTTAGGTTTAATCTTTACATATTCTTCCATAAACTGAAAGCCATCCATGATAGGCATATTGATGTCTAGTAGAATAATATCTGGCAATTCTTCATCTTTATGAAGGTTTTTTATCATGAAATCTAGGGCCTCTTCACCATCAGAAAAAGCAATAATTTCTTTAGCTAGATTCAGTGCTTTTATCGTTTTTATAACCGTAAATTGGTAGATATCATCGTCATCAACAATACAGAAATTAAAATTCTTAATCATATGCTATTTTTTAAATTTAATAGTGAAAATAGAGCCTTTGTTGACTTCACTCTCAACAGTTATTTTACCACCCATGGCCTCTACTTGTACTTTTGTCATAAATAAACCAACTCCTTTGGCATCTGGGTGGCGGTGGAATACTTTATTTAGGCCAAATATTTTCTTACCATGTCTCTGTAAGTTAATACCAAGACCATTGTCTTTAAAACTTAATTTTTGAACGCCGTCTTCTACAGTAGCCTTAATATAAATTTCGGGAGCTTTATCCTCAGCCTTATATTTTATAGCGTTACCTACTAAGTTAAGGAAAATACTCTCTAAATATACTTTACTGTACATAATTGTAGGAGCTTCTGTAAAATCGCTATATATTTTTGCATTGGTGCCTATGATTTGACCCGAAAGAATTTCTTTAGTTTTAATGAGGATTACTTCAAAGGAGAGGAGTTCTATATTTTTAGAGGTTTCATCTTTTGTTTTCAAAGCTTCCACGAGGGTGTTCAGGGTAGAAGTAAGGTGGTTTATTACACTCTCAAATTTCTCAAACAAGAGCACTTTTTCAAGATTTGTTTCGGCATCTTTATAAAATTCTAATAACGAATTTAGATTGCTCACAGGGGCGCGCAAGTTGTGCGAGGTTATATGTGCAAAATCTGCTAATTGGGTGTTTTTTATAGTCAGCTTATCAGTTAATAGTTCTAAGCTTCCTTTGGCGTCTATGATCCTTTTTTCAGCCCTTTTCTGAAAGGTTATGTCCCTAACTGCAGCAGAAACAAGTACTCCTTCTTCTGTTTTAAGCGGACTTAAGCTTATCTGAATTGGAATTTCTTTTCCATTTTTATCAATTCCAAAAAGTTCTTTTCCTTCTCCCATTTTTCTTGTTTTAGGAATATTAAAATACAGCTCGCGATGGCTCGTGTGTGTTTTTATATAGCGTTCAGGAAGTAATAATTCTACAGGTTGGTCTAAAAGTTCATCAAAAGAATACCCAAATAATTTTTCTGCTTGTTTATTGATAAGTTGTATTTTTCCATTTTCATTTACAATAACCATGGCGTCTGGTGCAGATTCTAATAAGCCTTTGAACTTAATTTCTGCCATTCGTTGCTGGGTTACATCTTGGCAGGTACCAATGATTTCAATGACATCTCCTTTATCATTTGTAATAACTTCTCCGAGGAGCTGGATTATTTTGATTTTGCCACTATCTAATTTAATGCGATGTAATAAATCGTAAAAATGTTTATCTTGTTTTGATTTTTCAAAAGATTGATTTACAATTTCCTTATCTCCAGGATGAACATAACTAAAATAGGTGTTATAGGTTAAAATCTCATCTGGATGTACTTCAAAAATATTATACAAGTTGCTAGACCATTTTACATTATCAGTAATAGTATCTAACTGCCAATGTCCCATCATGGTAATTTTTTCGGCATGATTTAATACTTCATTTTTACGTAGCAGATCTCGTTCTATTTTTTTTTGATCCGTAATATCTCTTATAATTCTTAGGTAGCCGTTGGTTTTACCATTATCATATTTAATAGGAGTTATGGTAGAATGTGCAATAAATGTACTGCCATCTTTTTTCCGTATGGTCCACTCTCTAGCATCATTCGCATCATGCTCAGCTAATATTTTATAGGGGTCAAAGTCATCGTTTTCTAACTGATAACGTGCCGCTAAATCTTTCTTAAAATTTTCAAACTCTTGCTTTAGTAGAAAAGAATCACTTTTTTTTATGCCAACCATTTCATCAGGAGAATATCCCAATAAGCTATGGGCTCCTGAATTGAACTGAGATATGATATCATCGTTTGTTGTAGCTACTACCGCTATTATTTCAGCATTTACGTTAGGACTCATTAAAATAGGTTTAGATAAGCATATTAATTTTAAGCTCGTGCATCAGGAATAAAACCATGATTTATTTCAACCAATTTTGATCAGGTCCATAAAGCCCTCAAGTATGACTGTTGTACTCTAAAAAATTCTACTTATTTTCTAAGTATAAACTTCTAGGGTGCCAATTTCTAAAATAATACGTATTATACTCAATACCTAAAGATTTTACGCACGCTATAAATATAGATAAAACTTACAAGTAAACCCTTAAGAATGTTTAATTTATACTTTCTAAGGGTATGAATTTTAGTTTGTAAGACAGGAATAAATATATTTTTTTTCGTGCTTTTTAAAGTGCTCAGAACACTGATACTAGTAGGGTTTATTCAATTGTTTCTATCTTTTGCCTTATAATGTAGAGCTTACATTAATCAGGTATCGACTTTAATTCTGCTATATCACTTTTTGTGAACATATTTTTAAGTTTAGCCACGAAACCTGTATTTAAATTAAGAGATAGCGTGGCTTTTTTTCGAATATCAACCTGTAATTCTTTTGCAATTTCATCAATAAATTTATGGTAAGATCTATTGAGAATCAATGACGTATCACCAATTTCATTGGTCAGATTTGTATCTAGATGTGTTTGAGTTAGGTAACAATTCTCAAGAGTTATTTCTTCTTCTTTATGAGCTAAAAGAAACCGTTTCTGTAGTAAGAAAATTTGGTTATCTCTTTTTTCAAGTCGCGCTACTTTTCCTTTTTTAAATTGCTTAGTTTCTTTATTGATGTAGACCAAAATAGACAAGGTAGTTCCGTTGGTTAAAATGGTGTCTTTTTTTCTAAAGACATTTAGAATAGGATATACCAACAAATATTTAATTCGAGTCACTAAGCGTATAGATTTTCGATAAAAGAATAGGGCAACGATAAACATAATAACAGAGAAGATTACCGAAGTAATAGGGCTAATGATACTGATGAGAACAAAAACAATAGATAATACAATTTTTGAGACTTCCAAAATTGTATCTATTAAGGGTATTGGCGATAGGAAAATTAAAATATCTATAAAGAATCTAAAAGTCATCACGATCACTAAAAAATACATTGAAACTGCTAACACTAAAACTGTTTTTATACTGATGGAAAAGAAGCTCGCTTGGTATACGATTTCATCATGAGCTGGATTATCAGACAAAAAGGTAGGTGCTAGCATGACAAAGCCATTTATTATCAAAGCAGCATGATTTGAGAGGTAATTATCTGCTAAACCAATAGGAGCGGTAGCTTTATTTGTTTTGAATACGGTGCCCACTAGCGCTGTAAATAGAAATAAAGCACCAAAAAGAATTAATACAAACCAATTGTTAAAAAAAGGATTTGTCGCGACAAAATCATTATGAAAGCCAATTTTTGAACATAAAGAAGTTAGAAATATGGTGATATACGGATTAATAGCCATGGGTGCCAGTTGCGAGAACTGATCAACTAGACTAAAATTTTGAGTTAGAGTTTGTTGTATTTGCGAATTATCAGTTTGAGAAAGTAGTAGTAGAGGTATTGATAATACGATAAGTAAAAGCGGCACTAATTTTTTCATGTGTGGTAGGTTATCATTTTTGATTTATCCAGAACTATCCAGAACTATTCAGTAGAATTATGTAGAGGATGGTATAAATATAGAAAAAAGATAGAATTATGTAGCTTCATCACTTTAATTATACTTTTATATAGGTAGGTATGAAATTAGATTTGTGCAGAAAGTAACGCGTTTTTTTAGGGGTAATTCCTTTACGGTGGATAACCTAAAATTACTTTTTATTGCGTGCTTTCCTCCGTTTTATTCTTCTTCTTCTTCTTCTAGCCAAAAGAATACGACTAGTTAACCTATTTCTTTTAAAAAATAACATGGAAACTCCCATTGTAATTAATAAAGCGATGAATGCAGAATTGCCTAATGCACCTCCATATCCATTAAAAAATTGACTTTTATTAAGATGTATACAACTAAATATGATGCTGGCAATAACTAAAATGACATAGGTGCCTTTCGCCTTAAAAGAAATCATGCCAATAAATGATCCTCCTATAAATACTACAGGGATATTTTTGGTTAAAAAAGGATTAAGAAGTTCAGGGAATAGGTAAAAAAGTAAACCAACAATTAAAGATAACATGGCCGAAGATCTAACCGGACCCTGTTTTAGATGCTCATTGAAATAAAATGTAAGCGTAGCTCCAAGAATTCCTGTGATAATAATGACTAAAGTATTCATAAACTCAACCAGTAAATTAAGGATACTGTGACTACTCCCGCAAAAGCGATAGTACCTAGTTTTCCGCCGACCCCTAGAAATAAGTTTTTAGAAAACATATAAAATAGTCCTGCGACCATTCCTGCAGCAATTACGAAATAAATTGAAGGCGTTACCGCTGAACTAGACATTCCTATAAATGCACCACAATATAGTGTCGGAGGTAATTTTTTTAGATAGAACGATTGTTTCTTTATTCTTGGAATAAAAGAAGCCGTTGTCCCAACAATACCGGCAGATAGGACACTTCCTAAACCTACTTTGTTATTTAAGATATACGTAACAACAGCGCCAATAGGAATCCAGATAACCACCGCTATTTTTTCATAAGCGTATTCACTGTGGTGCAGATCTACATATTTATGCCCAAATAATAATAAGGTAATTAAAAATAACGCCAAAAGCGCTGCATAAATATTGGTATCATAGTTTTCTTTGAAAATCATGGTCATGAATGTAATTTGAATGCAAATAACATGTATGATCATAAAAAGTCGAAGGGCTTTATGCTTCTTCATTCGGGAAATTTAATAGGCGCTAGTACGCTATGGAGTGTACTTGTTTTTAACAAAAAATAAACGTTGGAAAAAAGAATTCTAAAGCAGGAGGGAGGCCTTAGAAGTATTTCTGTTTTCACGTTGCAAATTTAAGTATTTAAGCTTGAATTAAAAATTTCAAATGCCTTCAAATTGGGTTTTAATTGAAGGATTGTTAGATGGAGCCAATAAGTTTTTTAGTGTGTTGTTATTGCTAAAGTTATAGCGTGTACGATGTGCTATTTTGACAAGTTCTATGAAGGCCTTGCTCTATGGTCTGTGTTGAATGTAGGAGTTATGCTTAGCGACTTATTTTTTTTCTGGCCAAATAGTTTTAAAACGCTCGCATACAATTAGCATCGTTTCGGTAGGTTGTTCTCCGCTTTCTTCCATGGCATTTGCAAAGAAATCCCAGTGGGCTTTCTTCCATTTATTTAGCGCATCAATTTCTGTTCCCATATCCATCTGAGCGTAGTTTGAAGAAACTTTATTAAAAGGAATTGTATCTACTTTTGTAGTTTCGATGATGGCCTGAGGAATGCCTTCAAAATTTGTGACAATAATTTTTGTTCCTACCTCAGGCAATGGGGCCTTAGCTTCTTCATACCACAAATAGAGTCCAGAACCTGCCTTCTTTTTCCCATCTAAAATGAGCTTAGCTAACCGGTCTGCATCTTTTTTATTATCATGAAAAAAATAGGATTCTGGTTGTTCCTTTTGAACCTCAGGATGTGCTTTTTTGAAATTAGTCCACATACTTTCAACAGCGTTCTTAGTATCCGGATCATTTTTTGTTTCGCTTTTGCAGCATATCAACGTTAAAAATAAGAAGATACTAGTTAGTCTCATGGGATAAGGAATCTAGGTTAAAATGTACTTATACACTAAAAATAAGGTATTATTTTATTACACGTATTGTAGTGCATTTTTAATCGTCTTGAAAACATAGATTTTCTAACTGATCATGTATCACTTAGAACCCGTGATTATTTATGTTTATTTAATAGTCCAAAATCAAAGGGAGTCCACAAACAAGATTTTATACCACTTTCTTTAAAGCCAACATTTACCCAACTATTGCAAGTGCTAAAACAAGAATAGCTTCCTTTGGATTTGTAAAAATCATCTAAGGAAGAATAGCCTTCATTTTTCAACAGAATATTTGAACCATTGGTAGTTCTCGTAAAAGTTTGGTGTATATAGGTATTTAGTTTTTGTAATTCGGGGGCACTTACTTTTACTTCAACCCATTCAGTCCCTACTGCGCTATAACGTGTAACGTGAAGTAAGGTTGAACTTTTTAAAAATAGCGCTCTTAAGGCATTGGAAAAGGTTAAATCTCCCCAGGTAGGAGTGTTCACATAAAAATTTTCATCACCCCAACCAAAGGATACATACTGATCAGTATCTGTATACTTCAATTCTTTCAATAGTAGTGGGTCTAAATTTTCTTTAGGAATTACGACATCTAGATGAACACCGTTTGTGCTTAAATAAATAGATTTTTCTTCACCACTGGTAGCTGATTTTCTGTTTATGGTGATAGAAGCTAATAGTAAAGAAACAAGGAGGTAGCTTATAGGAATAAGTAGAAAATACAAGAACCACTTCAATGCTTTTTTTATAATTTTCATAGAATAGAATACCTTCTTACTTCTTTAAAATAGACCTAGTTTTAGCACATTCCAAACGCACCAAAACCATATTTACTACTGATTAGGTCTAAAATAAGCTATATTTTTTTAATTTATGATAATGCGCCTTTATACTTCTAAATAGTTGATTAAAGCTTTTATAAATGCATCAAATTTTTCAATATGCGGTAAGTGACCTACATTTTCTAATTCCACTAATGTGGAATTTGGAATGGCTTTTTGAGTTTGTTTCCCCAATTCACTGTACAAGCCCATAGTTTTTCTTACTTCATCGGTTACCAAAGGTTTTCCTAATGCAGTTCTATCTCTTGTGCCTATGATCAAAAGAGTGGGAACCGTAATATTTTTAAATTCATATACTACGGGTTGTGTAAAAATCATATCATAAGTAAGAGCTGCATTCCATGAAATTGTTTTATAATCAGAATTCAACGTCCACCCTGCTAACAAGTTTACCCATTGGTCATATGCGGGTTTCCAATGATTGTCATAGTAATTCACCAGTTGGTATTTTTTAATTCCTTCGTAATTCTTTTTCAGTTCATTGGTGTACCACCATTCTACGGGTTTATAAGGAACTTTTAGTTTCCAATCTTCTAATCCTATAGGATTTTCTAAAATTAATTTTTCCGTAATTTCAGGATACATTAATGCGAAGCGTGTCGCTAACATACCTCCCATAGAATGCCCTAAAATAACCGTTTTTTTTATGTGTAACGTATCCAATAATGCTTTTGTGTTTTGGGCAAGTTGCTGAAAAGTGTAATGCAGATGATCTGGTTTAGAAGATTTTCCAAAACCTATTTGATCAGGAACAATTACCCGGTAGCCTTTTTTTGTGAGTGCCGCTATCGTGGTTTTCCAATACGCACCATTAAAGTTTTTACCGTGTAATAGTACCATGTTTTTTCCCGTATAATTATTTGGCATTACATCCATATACGCCATTTTTAATTCCTGATTTTGCACGTTTAGATGCAGTGTTTCAACAGGAAAAGGGTATTCATAATTAGCTAGTTCGATATCTAACCATGGTAATTTATCGGTTTGCGCATTACTTAGTTGTGTTGTAAGGATTACGAGAAGAAACCCGAGTAAATTCTTTTTCATATTGTTAATTTCATATGGCTACTAATTCTTGTTTTAATCTATTGTTGATTTCAGATGGGGTTCAACTATTTTAGTTTCTCTTTTCTGAAAGCCATTATTATAGCCAGTTAAGAGGGGTGCAAGATGTGGGTATCGTAAAGGTAAGAATAGGATTAAATTATGTACTTAATTTTGTGTTAAGATAAATAGTCGGCCAAAGGCTAGCACATTTTTGCTAGACATTTAAAGAAATTTATAAGCGTTTGTTTTCAAAAGATTAAACTCTTTTCACTGGTTGTTGCGGTGGGGTAGATTTTAATTTTTAAAAACATAGTTAGAAATATCAAACCTTAGACTAAGTTGAATAAAATGTAGAAAATTTGTTACTGTCAGCATCGTATTTGAGATAATTATTTTCATTTTCACAACTTAAATTTGATATGTTCATGATAAAATAGAATAATATAGATTATAATAAGATTATATTTTCATCGTTTTAAGTCTATTAATTATAAAAACTTAACAATGAGAAAATTTTTAGCATTACCATTATTAGTAGCATTTGTAGGATTTACATCTTGTTCAGATTCAGAGGATAACGATGAGCCTGTAGTGGAAGAAAATAACGAGATTTTATCTTATGAGGGAATTGAATTAAAATTAGATGATTCTGATACTGAAGATTATGGAATTGCATTTTCTACAGCAACTGGCGAAACGTATTCTTATGCTGAAATCAGCGCAGATAATATTGCGGATATTGATATAGTTTCTGCTACCAATCAAGCATTTATTGCTTTTAATAGCCCAGATGCAGATGATGTACTTAGTGAAATTGAAGGGGCAAAGTCTACTAAAATACAAGTGAGCAATGTAGCTATGACTGTAGCCGAATTTGATGCTTTGGAAGATGACACCTTACTTAAAGATTTGACAGTTTCGGATGATAATGAAGCACAATCTATTACGTATAGAGAAGTGGTTCTTTTTGAAACTGCCGAAGGTAAGATTGGTGCATTTAAAATAAATATGCTTAATGCTCAAAGAATTTCAATTGACGTAAAAGTTATGAAATAGATATCGTATTAAATGGAATAAAAAAAGGCTATCTATATCAGATAGCCTTTTTAGTATTTGAAACTATCATTTTAAAAATGAGCGTTTGTAGTATTGATTTTTGATGGACTGGTGAAGTTTTTAGTGCTATGAGATATAATAATACTGTCTAATTTTTGAAAGTTTATAGCAACTAAAAACATAAAGTGAGAAGATTACTGTGATACTTACAATAGCGGTTGTATTTAATATATTTGAGTCAGCGAAAACATAGCCAAAGAATAAAGCCAATAGTACTGCATTGGCATAGCCTACAGGTTCCAGGTATTCAATTGTTTTTTTTGAGTAAAATCCATCCTTAACTACTTGTTTTAACATAATTAGGTACGCAAAATAGGTGATACCGGTTAGAAATAACAAAACGATAATTGCTTTAATTGAAAGTTTCTCCCAACGATCAAAAAGTCTTTCTCCCGCAGCAACTACGGCTATAAGAAAGGAAGCGGCAGTGATTAGCCTTGTGCTAAAATAAAACAACAACCAATTTTTAGGCTTATAATTAAAACTTGAATAGTTATAATAACTTAGAGAGCCATCCAGTAAATTAGAATAAAATGTAATAAATAAATCATTGGTCAATTGTATCTCATATAAGCCTTCTTTATATTCTTTTTGTATTGAGTTTTTGTTAGAATCATTGTAGGCTGTCGTCCATTTTATTAAAGAATTATCATCAATATGTAATAGAGAATGGAGCGCATTTTTTTCAATTTCTTCGAACCCTGAATCTACTTTGAAATAAAACTGAAAATTGATATTTAGAAATGAATAAGATTCATCAAAGTCAAGACAAATAACCAAGTAGTCGTTTTCCAAGAAAACATTTAATTCCTCTGATTTATTTAATTCTGTAGCCAGATGTTGATTAATTGAAAAATTATATTTTTCAATTACTTCTTTAAAGTGTATTTCAACAACATGAACTATTCTTTTTTGTGAGTAGGATATTATTCTCATATGATTTTGCTATGCCTTAATCATATTAAAACGCATGTTCCAATAATTCATTGCCGTATGATGGTTAGTTTATTTCATAGCGCTTACCAAAGCCAATAGTTATAAGCCGTATATATCATTAATCTTCGCAATATTAAATCCTTTTTCTAAAATATTTTTTGCTTCCTTACTATCTAAGTTAATTGCCGGATTTGTATGATTAAAATGAATAAAAATCACTTTATTCCTGTTTAAACTATCTAATGCTTTAAATCGCTCAAGACTTTCAATAATAAAAGGATGTGGGATTTGAGAAATATCACGATTGTCTATTTCTTTTCCGCTATAAAATGTAGCATCTAAAAAGGCATAATCGACTTTCTTAATTTCTGCGACAATACGTTTTTCCCACTTATTCCATTTATCTATGTCTGGTATGAATAATGCGGTTTTATTAGGTCCTTGAATCTTATAGCCAACGGTTTCAGAATATTCATCGCGGTGGGGTACTAAAAAAGGAGTCACTGTTAGATTTTGAGAAAGTGAAATTGATTGTTCATTGTCAATGAGAGTCAATTTAATATTGTTATTTAAAACAAGCTGACTCCAAGGGCCATTTATCTCTAGATATTTCTTCATTCTAGGCATAGCAAATACAGCAACATTGTTTGCATTGGTAGCTTCTTTACCTAAATACATTAATCCGGCGTAATGACCAATATGCGCATGGGTTAAG
The DNA here is from genome assembly GCF_019278565.1 of Cellulophaga sp. HaHa_2_95. The sequence continues at coordinate 1,929,255 of NZ_CP058988.1, forward strand.
AAAATTCCGTCTACCATTTCCTTTTGCGTATTATCTTTTACCAAGGCCTTCATTTGCCTTGTGATATCAGGAGTAGCTTCAAATAAGTATTTTTTACCATGGTCATTATCAACCAAGCCCAATGCAACCACTTGTCTATTCTTGTCTGGATGTTCAAATAAATCTTTACAGCAGTCTTTTGTACAACCTATATGAGGGGAACCAGCATCTTGAATCGTTCCTAGAATCTTTAGAAATGTACTTCCTTGGTATTGTGTCTCTTCTGCTTCTTTAGTCAGTGTCTCTGTTGTTTTTGTTTTCTGGGGAGATTGCTGATTTCCGCAAGAATAGGCTAAAAACAGGAGTAGTACTCTGTAAGCGTATTTCATTTTTGGTTGATTTATTAGTAATGAGGTTGTTATTCTTGTTTTATTTTCAATAAGACAGCTTTACCGTTTTCATTTTCCGGATTCAATTCAATAGATTTCTCATACATTTTAATAGCTTCTGATTTATTATTAGATAGTAATAAAGCTTCGCCATAACTATCAAAAGCATTAGAACTATCAGGAAATAGCATCGTACTCAATTTAAAAACCTGTAAAGCTTTTTCTATTTCTTGATTGTTTATAAATGTATATCCCCAATCATTCAAATCACTTTCTGAATGCTTCATTTCCGTTTCTGTCTTTTTAGCGGCAATAGCTAATACAATGGCATTATCCAATGCTTTTTCTAACACTACTTTTTTATCGTTCTCATTTAACGTGTGTGCGTATGCTTTAATAATTGCATTAATGACTAGCCCAGGATTATCTAAATGTATATTGTGACCGCTTCCTTCAGCAATAAGTTGTACCCGATTGGGTTGCGCCTCCACGAAATCTTTATGTGCGTTTTGTACGAGTGCCCAGTAAAAATCAGGAAACCCTCTATTAATTGGTGACGTAATATCTATAACAGGTACGTTAGCCGGAAAATCAATTGTACGTAATAGTTTAACGGTTTCAGGATAGGTTGTTCCAAGATAATAACTGCCCAGTGTCTCAGGAGTTTTAGGAGGAACTCCCTGTGCACCCATCATTTGAAGTACTTCGTCAGTATAATGTGCTACTAAATTGGCATCTATCCGTACGACATATTTTACGTCGTTCGGATGACGGGATGCGTAAAGCGTTGTATAAAATCCGCCATAGGAATGAGGAACTAAAATAAGGTCCTTGTTATAACCCAGCTTTGAAAGCCCTGTCTCCAGTTCTGTAATTCCGTTGAGTATACCAAAATCTGAATCATTTTTTAGCATTGGGTTTACCTCACTTTTTCCAAATCCTGATCGGTCATAGGTGATTAACGTGGTGCCTGTAACCGTATGTATTTTCTCTAATAGGTGGTCCCAAACAGTACCATCACTATCTGCTCCTGATTCAAAAAGAATTGGAGTTCCTTCTCCTTTTATTATCTTGAAATGCATATGGTAACTTCCAACATCTACGAGTGTATCTAAGGTTTGAGCATGCATGGCAAAAGGTAAAAACAAAATAAAAAAGAATTTAAAATAGAAGTGTCTCATGGGTGTGGTCATTTAAATTATGTAAAAAAAGTTTAACTATCAGCGCTGCATGAGGAAATGGTTTACTCTTTTCGGCATACTAATGTTCAAAAAAATAAATAGGTCACAAAAGTTATACCACACATAGTAAATATCCGTTAATTTTCAAATAAACGGCCAAGCATTATTGCGATTAATCTAGGATGTATTCTATTGCTTGTTATATTGGAGCAAGCTATCTAAGGTTTTACGGATATTAGTGGGTGCTTGTATTCATTTTTCAGGTAGACTGATTATAAACGCTGTGCCTTGCCCCAATGTGCTTTGTATTTTGATAGACCCTTCTAGTTTTTCAACCAGTGTTTTAATTATTGCCAGACCTAATCCGTGAGAACTTTCACCATCGGTTGGTTGTGCAGAGAGTTTTTGAAACATTTTAAAGGCTCTTTTTTTATCAACTTCAGACATACCAGGACCATAATCCTTAAATGAAATATGGACGAGACCATTACTAGAATTAACAGATAAATCAATGATACTACCTTTATCTGAAAATTTTATAGCGTTGGTCATCAGGTTATCAAAAATGCGGGTTATCAGTTTTTGGTCCGCATGAATTATCAGTGGTTTGTTATCAACAAATTTTCTTAGTTTTTGATCTTTTTTATCCAATCGAGTGATATAGCTTTTTTCCCATTCGTCAATAAATTCAGAAAGCTCTATGTCTGCTAATTCAATTGTTTTTTCAGGGTGATTAACGTTACTCATAAACAGCAAATCTGTGATTAAACTATTGCCACTGTTTACAGACTTATTAATGTATTTTAGATATGTTTTTTGCTCTTCATCCAAATTTTCATTACTCTCCAGTAATTGGGTAAGTCCATGAATATTGTTCAGAGGACTCCGGAGATCATGGGCCATAATCCCGATGATTCCATCTTTTTCTCTATCTAGCTCTTCTAGCTTTTTGTTGTTACGTACTAATTCTTTAGTTTGCTTGGTCACCTCCTTTTGAAGGATGGTTTTTGTTCTCTTTAACCTTTTAATCCGTAAATAATAGAAGGAAAAAAGCGATCCTATTATGAGTAAAAGACTAAGTATTCTAAACCATAGTGTTTTATACCAAGGTGGACTAATAGTAATGGTTAGTGAGGTCTCTTGTTCATTCCAGACCCCTTCGTTGTTAGATCCTTTTATCTTCAAAACATATGTTTTTGGATCTAAGTTGGTAAAAGTCAAATCATGCTTACTACCATATTCAATCCATTGACCGTTAAATCCTTCTAGTTTGTATTTGTATTTATTGAACTGTGAATTGGTGAATTCTAGTGCTGAAAATTCAAACGTGATATTATTTTGGCTATAGGGTAAATCCATGCTTTTTAATTCGGAAATGCTTTGATCAAAAGACATAGATTCATTATTGATCTTAATCTCTGTAAAAACGACATTCGGAATGTATGGATTACTTTTTATATCACTAGGATTAAATATGGTAAATCCAGCGGTACCTCCAACAATTAGGTTTCCATCTAATCCTAGCGTATGCCCCCCCATATCTAAGATGTTATTTCCAGGAATCGTAATATTTTTGAATTGTATCTTTTCAGGGTCTGTTTTTGATAACCCGTTCGGTGTAGTCAGCCATACATTTCCATCACTACCAGGGAGAATACCAAAGATGATATTGCTAGGTAGGCCATTTTCGGTGCTGTAGTTCTTAAAATTTTTAGTTTCTGGATTAAAAAGCGCTAAACCACTTCGAGTTCCAATCCATAAGTTATTGTTCTCGTCCCGGTACAGAGAACGAACTTTGTTTCCAATAATGCAGTTTGTACACCCCTCTTCATATTCATAGGATTCTAATGTAAGAGTATGCATATTTAACAAGAGTAATCCGCGATCACTGCCAATATATACTTCTGAATCAGAGGCTTTAAGCATGCATTTTACGTCTAAATTAAATAAGTCGGTATTAGGGTCATTATTGGTGTAGATACGTTTAAGTTCTTCATTGTTAGTATTGTAGGTAATCAGACCAGCCCCTACGGTTCCAATTAATAATTGGCCGGCTTCAAGCTCATAAATACTTTGAATATGACCTACTTTAGTGGCCAAGGGGCTATCAGCAAAGCCTAGTGCTAAGCTAAATTTATCAAGTTTTTTATTGTAGGTATAGAGTCCGCCACTTTGGGTACCTACCCATATGGTATTATTTTGAGAACGATAAATAGCACGGATTTTCGTAGTATTTACATCAGCTCTGTAATTAAAATCTTCTATATAATTTCTATACAGCTTAGACTCAGGATTAAACCTGCTGAGGCCATTGTTGGTGCCTATCCATATAGTGCCGTCTGGGTCTTGCAACATTGCCCGGACATTATTATTTACTAACGAATTACGATCGTCATTATCTTTCTCCCAATGATGAAAATTTAGATTTTTTAGATTGAATTTGTTCAAACCATTACCGGTGGTGGCCATCCATATGTTTCTGGATTTATCTACGAGTACATCTTCGATGGAATTGCTGCCAATTTTATAGGCGGAGTTGCCATCGGTTTTGTAAATAGTGGTCTCGTGAGTTGCTATATTATAATTTATTAAGCCATTTCCATTTGTGCATAGCCAAATGCTTCCGTTTTGGTCATTATAAATTTTCCAGATGCACATATCGCTAACGGCACTTTTATATTTGCCATCTAATGACATAGGGGTAAAGGGGCTAGTTCGGGTATTTAATATGGCTAATCCATTATCAGTACCTACCCATAGCATTCCTTTTGAAAAATACAAATCGTTTATAAATTCAGAAGGAAGTACATTTTTATTGGAATCATTTAAATGAGGTCGAGAGAATTTACCAGTGGAGGGAATAAAGTAATACAGTCCTTGAAACTCATCTCCAATCCAAAGATTTCCTTTCTCATCCTCTGTGATTGCTTTCAGAGAAAATTCACAATGTTGACATTCATTAGGTTGAATCCAATGTTGAAAGCTTAGCTTATCACGATCCATTAAATTTAAACCATTTTTTGTGCCTAACCACAATCTTGACTGGCTGTCCTCGTATATGCGATGAACTACGTTGCTACTGATAGACGTGGAGTCATTTTTTTTATGAGTGAATCTTGTGATAACATCGGTAGCTGTGTTGTAATGATTAAGTCCGCCACCTTCAGTACCAATCCATATATTACCTTCTTTATCTTCTAGAAGACTTGTAACCCAATTTTCTGAGATTGTATTACTATTGTTTGGGTCATACTTAAATATTTTGGATTGATATCCGTCGTAACGATTCAATCCGTTATTGGAGCCAATCCATATAAACCCTTTAGAGTCTTCAATAACACAAGTAGGATAATTGGAAGATAAGCCATTCTCAATTCCAATTTTTTCTAAAAATTGATTTTTAGACTGCGCATTAAGGTTCATTGCTATAAGTATAAAAAATACTGTGGCAAAGAATATATTGGAGGGGGGGTGCTGCATCTGTCAGTTAGTTTTTTTGGTAGAAGAATCATTAAATACCATCAAAAAGAAAACGTAAAGTTATTCTTTTTAAGAAATGTATTGTATCAATCATCTTTATCCATTTCTAAAGATATAAAAAGTGCACCTAATTTTATAGTTTTATTAACATCTAAAGTTTGAACCTCTTTCCTTATATAATAAATAAAATTTGGTTTTTCGAACAAAAGAGATGTCAAGCAATTTTTAATATGGTGTAAAATAGTCAAAACAATTACAGCATATATCTCTAAGTTTAGTCCGTAAATTTGGGCTTAGTTTTAAAGTTAAATTTTATTTCTGAGGATAAATAAGAGAAAGTTAAAGTATTTACAAACCGTTCAGGATACTTTATGAAATAATAATAGTCCTAATGCTCTTACCTCTTGAAAGATATTTTTGCTTAGCATGCTTAATGCTGGTTTATACCAAACCTCTTGGGCATTAAGATAACTGAAATTCTACTTTTTAATGTGTCACCACCATAAAAAATCAGGATGAGATGAAATTAATTATGTTAAAATTTTTTTAAAATAGCGATTGAGTTAATACACCTATCGTGAATCTTATATTTTCATAAAAACTTTAATCATGAAGAAAACTACTACCTTATTATTTATTACGATTGCAACGGTATTCTTTAGCTGTAAATCTAAAGAGAAGAATAAAATAGAAGTCTCTGAAGACGTGAAAGCGATGATTTCTGAACAGCCTGCGGATACCGTTCAAACAGCTGTTGGTGCACTTATTCTCCCAAAACCATATGCAACAGAATCCGTAAGTAAACAAAATAAGCTTGTAGATTGGCCCGCAGGTAAAATGCCAACGGCTCCAGAAGGATTTGAAGTGACAAAATTTGCAGACGGATTCCAAAACCCGCGTTGGACCTATATTGGCACAAACGGCGATATATTTGTTTGTGAGGCCAATACCAAAAATAGTGCTGGACGAATTACTTTGTTAAGAGATGCTAATAACGATGGTAGGATTGAAATGCGAGAAACTTTTCTTGAAGAATTGAAACAACCTTTGGGAATGTTAATTATTAAGGATAATTTTTACGTAGCAAATACAGATGGTCTGTATCGATATCCTTACGAAGCCGGACAAACTAAATTGAACCCTTCTGAGGGAAAAAAAATTGTAAACCTTCCTGCTGGGGGGTATAATAATCACTGGACACGAAATATAATTACCAATAAAGCCGAAGATAAAATCTATATTTCAGTAGGTTCTGCAAGTAACGTTGCCGAATATGGTATGGAAGAAGAGGTTCGTCGTGCAAATATTTTGGAAGTCGATTTGGATGGAGGAAACGAATTAATATATGCTAGTGGACTCAGAAATCCAGTAGGGATGGACTGGAATCCTATAAACGGTGAGTTATGGACTGCTGTGAATGAACGTGATAAAATTGGAGATAATTTGGTGCCCGATTATGTAACTAGTGTAAAACAAGGCGGTTTTTATGGTTGGCCTTATGCGTACTACGGTGATATACCAGACCCTAGATTAAAAGGCGCTGCGCCAGATTTAGTGGCAAAAACTATTGTGCCAGATGTATCTGTAGGCTCACATACTGCTTCTTTGGGTTTAACTTTTTATGATCAAGATAGTTTTCCAGAAAAATATAAGAATGGCATTTTTGTAGGACAACATGGTTCTTGGAACCGCTCGGAGCTTTCTGGATATCGCGTAGTTTTTATTCCTTTTAAAGAGGGCAAACCAATCTCGGAACCTGAAGACTTTCTTACCGGATTTATTGCTGAAAATAGTGATACCGAAGTATACGGAAGGCCTGTTTGTGTTACCGTAACGCCAACCGGAGATTTATTAGTAAATGACGATTCTGGAAATACCATCTGGAAAGTAAGTTATAGCAATTAGTTACCGATCATCAACTTCACCATCTTATGAAATTTTTACCAGTACATTTAATAATGGCGGCTATTTTTGTAATAGCTACCATCAACAAAATATATGCTCAAAATATTAACGGTCGCGTCATTGACGAAAAAGATGCTCCCATTTCACATGTGACCGTTTTACGGGATTCCAAAATAATTGCTACAACAAATGAAAATGGTGTTTTTAATATTGGAGAAATAATGAAGTTACCTTTTAAAATAGAACTTCAACATCCAAATTATTACAGTAAAGAATTTGTATTATCGGAAAACAGTATTGTATTTCGGCTGTCTGCTCTAGAAAAAACAGAAGCTCTTGAGGAAGTGATAATATCATCTACCTATCAAAAGCAAAGTAAGGTTATTATTCCAACGGCTAGGACAACAGCAATTAAACTGGATCAATACAGTCCTATTAATTTAGTCTCTGCAATAAATGAGACACCTGGGGTTTATATACAAAGCGGTGCCCTGAATACAAATAGAATTGTAATCCGTGGGGTAGGATCTCGCACCTTATATGGAACAAATAAAATAAGAGCTTATTTTAATGGTATTCCCATTACTAATGGAGCTGGATCTACAGCTATTGATGCTTTTAACTCAGAAGATATTACAGATATAGAAGTAGTAAAAGGCCCAAAAGCTACTCAGTATGGGACTAATTTAGGGGGGACTATATTATTGAATTCTAAACAAGCTTCAGCCGGTGAAACCTATCTAAAATCCAACAATACCTTAGGAAGCTATGGTTTGATGAAAAACAGTATTTCTGTAGCAACCGCAGCTAATAACTCGACATTCAATCTGAATTATGATCATATGGAGTTTGATGGTTTTCGAGATAATAGCAGGTATGAGAGGAGCACTATTCTATTAAATTCTAGCTACTCTTTTGATGATAAAAATGATGTAGGTGTGTTATTTAATTATACCGATTATAACGCGCAAATTCCGAGTTCTATCGGCAAGACAGCCTTTGAAGAGGACCCAAGCCAAGCGGCATTTACTTGGGGTGCTGCACAAGGTTACGAGGATAATAAGCAAGTGCTTGCGGGGCTTCATTATACCCATCTATTTTCCAAAAATTTTAGTAATACAACGGCTATTTTTTACCATTATTTAGATCATTATGAACCACGACCATTTAATATTTTAGACGAATTCACTAATGGTTATGGGATGCGTACGCTCTTTGCAAAAGACTTCATTTTTGTAAGTAATAAGGCAAATTTAAGTTTCGGAGGGGAGTTTTACAGGGATCAATACAATTGGAAGACAATACAGAATTTATATGAGGATACTAATGGGAATGGTAGTTTAGAAGGTGCCCTACTTAGTGATAATATAGAGAACCGCAGCAACTTAAATATTTTTGCCACAGTAACACTGCCTTTTACGGATAAATTAAAAGCGCAGTTCGGGGTAAATATCAACAAGACCAATTATGATTTTATAGATGTGTTTAATACTGGAGCGGATAATAAGGATGCTAAGCGTAATTTTGATCCAATTTTTGCTCCAAACCTAAACGTACTTTATCAAATAACTCCAAGTACAAATGTTTATGCTAATGTAAGCCGTGGATTTAATTATCCGTCAATTGAAGAAACACTAACCCCAGAAGGTGTTATCAATTCCGAACTGGGGCCGGAGGTCGGTTTTAATTACGAAGTAGGTAATGAGTTCTATGCGTTTAATCGCGCGTTACATTTTCAGTTTTCAGCTTATTTGCTAGATATCAATAATTTATTGGTGGCAGAGCGAGTGGATGATGATCAGTATATTGGTAGAAATGCAGGAAAAACAGAACATAAGGGATTCGAAATTTCCATGTCATACACGCATTCCTTTATAAATGGCTTAAGTATCTCTCCATATATTAATGCCGAAATCACACAGCATAGATTTATTGATTTTGTAGATAGAACAGCTAATTATTCAGGTAATGAACTAACAGGAGTGCCTAAAGATAAAGCAAACGGAGGAATACGTTTTGGACTCAAAAATTTTAGTCTGAATACTAATGTACTTCATATAGGAACTATGCCTCTTAATGATGCCAATACATTGTATTCGGATGCATATACTATTTTTAATGCTAAGTTATCCTACAAAAATAATATTACAGATCATCTTACCATTGGAGTTAATGCAGGTGTAAATAATTTTACGGATGAAGCCTATGCTTCATCCATTCTTATAAATGCCGTAGGGTTTGGTGGTGCAGAACCTCGTTATTATTATCCTGGAATGCCGAGAAATTGGTTTGGAGGAGTAAAGATTGAATATACACTTTAAGTACTGACAATATACATATGTACTGATTTTAAGGTTTCAAGATATATAAAACTTAATCGGATATTCTAAGAATAATGGTGCTCTCTCAAAAATCGCTTTCATCAAGGTGGAATTTCGGGACGAAATAATTTAGATACAAAATCATTCCTATGTAAGTTAGAATTAGCGTAGGTACATTAGAATTGAAGCCCAAATTAAAATCTGGTATATGAAGTAATTGCCTAAATGAAGTTGTTGCAATCGATAGCATAAAAACAATACCAAACACGAACAGGCCTATAATAGAAGCTTTGTTTTTCGAGGTACGTTGAAATCCGTTATGGGCTTCTTGTTCAAAGAAATACCACAGGATAAGAATACAAAAACTGGCTTCTATGGCTATAGCTAGGTAAACATTTGTAGCATAAAGTCCTAGAGCCACGTCTGGAGTTTCTGCTCCAAATACATGATGTGGGTGCCCTGAAAAGAAATCTAGAATAAAGTGCCCAGCGACTAAAGAAGCGCCCACAACTCCAATTTGGGTGCTCTTGAATAAAATTTTACCAACTAAAAAGATGACAACCAACCAAACTATTTGTGGAAGTAAATCGTGACTATACAGCATATCAACTTTCATGTTGCTCAACGTAGTATCTAATACATCACTAGGTCCTGTAGGTTCCAAACCAACTATATGAAATGTAAACCATAATAAATCCTGCAACTGTGAGGCTATTAAAAAATAGAGTAAACTTCCTTTTGGAAATTTTTGGTTTGCGATTAATGCGGTGGTATAATGTCCTGCTAACATACGTTTGGTTTGTAATTTAAGTAATGATTTGTTGATTAAAAAAAGCATTAAAAGCGAATACAGATGATAAAAAGGGGCTGTTTCTTGAAATAGTGATATACCGACCATTAAGTTTATACCATAGCGCTCTGTCAATAAAAAGTTTATTTTTTCTCGCCTTTCGCAGCCCAATAGATACCACCAAATAAATGGTCTAAATACGTTTGATTATGAAAGGCTTCAGGTTTGTGACCAAGTGTAGTATAGAAAGAACGTCCTCCTTCGTAAAATTGATACCAAGCGATAGGATGGTTTTTGCCCATACCTTTAAGCGGTATTTCGTCGTATGCTTTTTGGTAATCATAGGTATTTTCATCTACGGAAAGTAGTACTTTAATATGTTCTGATTTTAAGAGTTCAAAATTATACCATTCTTCACTCCACAACCATTTTTCGGGTAGATGTAGGTTAGACGGGAAATTTACATCGTGATTCTTTAGTACCGCTGTCTGAAATTGGGGATGGTCTTTGAAAACACCGCCTACAAGATTATCAAACCATGGGTTTCTAATTTTACTATCAGAAGTAGAGTGGACTCCTACAAAACCTTTGCCGTTATGGAGATGCGTTTTTAGCACATCAAGCTGGTCCTCAGTTAAGACATCAGCATCAGCATTTAAAAAGACAACCACATCATAAGAGGGTAATTTTAGGGCAAGATCTTCTGAGCTTTGTGTCCAATCAAACTTAAACTGATGTTCAGTAGCCATTTGATGGAAAGCAGCTACCGCGGTGGGAATGCACTCATAATGCCAAGTATCTTGTACGGTAAACAATAACACCTTAAATTGGTCTTGAGCAAAAGCCATTGGATTGCAAGTGAAAATGATTAAACAGGTTAATGATAAAATTCTTGTTTTCATAACGTATACGTGTTGAGAATGATGGTTATAATAAGTTAAAGTATAAATAGTTCCAAGCTGCGTTGATGCTATACCACACGGGGTAATTGTAAGCTTCTACTTCTGCTACAATATATTTGACACCCGCAGTTTCTGCGTATTCAAAGTAGAGCTCAAAATCCATTTTACCGCTCTGGCCAAGTTCTTTGTAATCTTTTACATGCCAGCTTATAAACCGGTTCTTGTATTTTTTAAAGTAGTCAATGGGGTTTATTTGTGAAAAATGCATCCAATACAGATCGGCTTGAAAACTAACGTATTCCGGATCTGTGTTTTCTAGGAGGTAGTCATAAACAACCTTGTTTTCTACCGTTTTAAATTCATCGGAATGGTTATGGTAGGCGAACCTGATGCCTCTTTCTTTGCACAGTTTTCCAATAGCGGTGTAGTATTCAGCATACTTTTTTAGTTCTGAAAGGGTCTTAATTTCTTTGAGCTGATTGTTGGATATAGTAAGGTATTCCACACCGGCTTGTTTGTGGTCTTCGATGCATTCCTTCCACCATTTCATAGCTTTTTTCCAAGCTTGATGGTTATTGGTTGGGAGGTCGTAAAATGTCATGGACCCCGTAAATTTCAGGTTATTTTCTTCTACCAGTTTTTTAAAATCAATTGGAGATAAGCCATAAAAAGAGCGATCTTTATAAACAAAAGTTTCAATATAGCTATAGCCCATTCGATCAAGATATTTCAAAGTCTCTTTAGGATTCTTCTGCATTTCTTCATGTACCGAAACCAACTGAATGCCTATATTTTTATGCTTTGGATTTTTCTTGATGTAGCGTGTTTGCCAAAGCATTTCGTTCTGTGGGTTTACTCCCTTTAAGTACACATCAGTCTGATTTTTGAAATCAAAACTAACGGTCATGGTTTCTTTGCCTGTAAAGTCCCGGTCTTTCATTATCCAGTCGCTTTCGGTGGTAAACGCTCCTGTACCAAGGAACATTTGGCCTTGAGCACTTTTACCCAATGCAAAAAGTGAATCGGTCTTGGTGTCGTATCCAATAAGTTCTGTTAAGGTATGGTTGTAGATTTTGCCATCCCGTTGAAACACATCTACGGCCATTGTGGTATGATCTATTTTAGGATAATTGTTCATTTTTATTAGCGGTAGGTTGGCCACACTATCGGTCTTATAATGAATTGAACTAACCCAGAACCCTAAATACTGCTGTAATCTATCTGTTTGTTTTGGAATTTGTATTTGTGAGAAAACAGTATTGGTTCCTATCAAAAGAAGCAGTACTATGGTTTTATTGGTAAACCGATATAAACTAAAATGGTAATTCATCCTTTAAATCTTATGGTAGTAAATTTAATTGAGTTGCAGGCGTATGACTATAAGCTTTGAAGCTATCCTTGCAACGGGTGTAGCAAAAGCTCAATTATGCTCCTTGGAAGCCATTACAATGGGTTTTAGAATGGAGTGATCCATGTAGCTATCTGCATGTGGGTGCATAATTTCTAATACAGTTAAGGTAGGTGTTCATAGATGCGGAGAAATGCCACATAAGTGCTATACAATGCGTAATTTATTATAGTGTCTGCATGGTGTACTTTTTACCTTCGATGCATAAGGAGCTCTTTGAGATTTTTTTAAAGAAATGCCATAAAATGGATAGCCTTATCCTTTTAGATAAAAATGGATTTCCTTCATATAAGAGCTCCGCTATCATGATAAAACCCAACATCTCTTTTTGTATACCCGTGACAAAAAAGCTGAAATTGGTAAAAGAGATAATGATAGATATACTAAAATAGAAGAATTATTAATTAGAATCATTTAAATACAGACAACTCATGAAAAATATACTTTTTGCCGCATTCGCGATGCTATGTATAATCAATTCCTCTAATGCCCAATCTTCAGCTAAGGAGGATTTAAAGAACATAGAAACTGAGAAATTACTATTGACTATTTTCTTGAAACACGATCAGTCTATGAACCTAAACGAGATAGAAGCTATTAGGAATGAGCAAGGTTTTTATAAAAATTTCCCTCCAGAAGGTGTTTCTGTGGTCAATTGGTTTGTAGTCATGGGGATAGGCCAAATGGTGGTGTTGGAGTTGCCCGCCTCAAAACTTAAAGATGTAAATTTAGCTATAGAAAGAAGCGCGTGGAAAGCTTTTCGATCTGAAATTTATCCTACCTACGATTTGTACCCGATTATAGAGCAAAAGTTGGGCAATACGTCTAAAGTAAGCTACTAAGCATGGTCCTAACTCCTCCAGATTACTCTATCGTGAACAGGCTAAAATAATTTGGAGGAATCAAAACGTGCCAATAGAAAACCTTTAATTTCTGTGCTGTAGTCTTGATAGAGTCGGTAGTAAAAGCTTATTGAAAAACTAGTTCTTCAGTGGTACTGCATATATTTTACCTGTCATCATATCGGGAACTTATAATCTGTCTTTATCCTCTTCAAGATAAAAATCTGCGGCAGATGATAGTCTTTCTATAAGTAGGGTAGACGCTGCTGTTTTTGGATCTATTTCCCAAACTTTTCCAGAGACCCAACTGCTTACATAATAGTTGCCTTTACTATCTTGTTCTACAGCATCAGCTCCTCTAAATACGCCTTTTAGCGGGGTAAGTACACCATCTTTTGTTACTAGAAAATTTCCTTTAAAAAAAGCAGCAACCATAATGTTTCCATCATTGTCAACTCTTACGCTATTAGGGTTTAGCATAAGAGGTGAAGTATCTTGTTTTATGGTAATATAGCCTTCCAAATCTACATGGTAGATACGTCCCAACTCAGGAATTTTCTTGGCTTCTTCGCTATCTAGCGGCCATAAATCATTATTAGCATCACGCATATATTGGGTAGCTCCCATATCGGCTACATACATCCCGTTTTCTTTGCCATCCAATGAAACATCGTTTAAATAGAGAACTGTTTCAGGAAAATCGGCTTTATTAACAAAAAAAATACTGGCCTTTCCTTCGTTATCCACTTTCCAGATTCGGGTAACATCAGAGAAATATAAATACCCATTGAGGAAAACAATTCCTTTAGGCTCATCAAAACCTTTTCCAAAAACCTTAATACCGTTCTTGGATACCTCCACCAATTCGCCATCGCCTGGTTCTTTTGCATTCATTACAGTGACATAATAATTGTCGTGAAAGCCTTTTGTAATACTCTCGGGCTTCATGCCCACGGAAATGGGAAAGGCTATCTCAGATTGTGCCTGAGCAAGAAAGGCCCATAATAACGTAACGGTGAAAATAATTTGTTTAGTTCCCATAAAACTGTTTTTAAGTAGATTAGTCATATGTATTTTTTCTTAAGCGGAAATGCTACGTTCCTCTTAGTGGCTTACGTGCTATAAGGCAAAAACTGCCTAAGTATGAAACCTATAGCGGTAATAGCAAATATTCCATACACGCTCGCGAAACAATTTTAAATTGAATTCACTGATGGTGCTTTATCGATTGTAATCACTTGTAGATAAACACTTTAAATCATTGCGTTTTCACAAAGCTATATGTCATTTATCTCTTTTTATGGGAGTTTTGAAGCAGATCATAATAAAATTGCTGCGTATATGAGGAGGTATGCTGATTTGGAAATATTTAGTTTCTCTTCTATTTTAGTTGAAGTAGCTATTTCTGTTTGCAAATATTTATAGTAGGTCTTGGAAATTGGTAGATGATAACAGGAAATAGCGCAGTCTTTAATAGGTCTTAAGATGCAAATTACTAAATTTCAGTTATTTACATAGAGGAAGTGGAATTTGAGCTAAACACGTAACATTACCTAATTTAAGGGCAGTATTATGTATAGCAGTTTCATCCTTAAATTATAGGGCTAATAGATACACCACAGATTATTCTCGGCGTCAAACTCTTTTTTTAAATTCCATTGTTGAATAATTACAACAACCGCATTTATTTCGGGTATAGCCATCAATATTGGCCGCCTTTACCTCTGGCGTTATAAATTTCAAGGCCTTGGTAATTAAGTAGCTACGAACAATACCCGTAACCTATTTCTGTATAATCGTCTAGCGTTCTAAACGATGTGTTGGAATCGGTATAATTGGTAAACGATTTTTTTCTCCGCTAGCATAACTTGCCAATGGTTAATTTATTTTGATATTCTTATTGTCCTATAGACTGTTTGGTTATTCTTGCTCAAAAATAACATTCCTCTCCGTGTTCTTCTTGTAGAGATCCTTAACAATAACTATTTTGCTTGCAGTTGCAACATAGTTTTTACTCTTTGGATTTAGCATATATTCTAGCTGATACGCAATCATTTTTTCAAATGGAATAAGGAAATTTTTTGTGTCGCATTGTTCTAAATTACCTTTCTTAAGTAAATTCAGAACCGTATAGACAGATTCGATAGTGCTTAGACATAGCGATTCTGGCTGCTGCTTGATAATAAATTTTGATTTTATCTCATTATCAAAACTTACTCTTTTTAGTTTTTGTAGGTTCTTACTTAGTTTAAGTATTTTACGAGCGCAGGGCCAGGTACCATCAATAAGGAAAATGATTGGATGGGCTCCCATAGTAGAATTGATTTCGGAACTATCACTTAGCGATAAATTGAAATTATCTTTTCCCGGATAAAGTAAGAAAGAAGTGCAATTTTCTTGATCCAGAAGTTCATTTACGCGATTATTGTTGGTAAAATCTACACCCACTATAATTTCTGAATTTTCAAGTTGAAGATTCGTCATATGCCCCGTTCCGTTTTTCTCTTTTTTGTACTCTTTCGGGTGCATAAGAATGATAAAACGAGTCTTGGTATGGAATGAACTAATGTGTTCACAAATACAGGTGCTTGAGGGCCTCATGCATTTGTAACATTGTATTCTTGTTTTTTTTAGCGCTACGTGCAAGTTAAATATTTTTTTAATGTCTTAACCTGTATTAGTACGGCAGTAGTAGGGAATTTTTTGTTTCCGCCTGCATCCTGCAAGGTTTAGGCACGAAGCTAAAGCTTTTTTGTCTATTTCTAATTTTTTGTTGCAAGGTGAAGATAGAATACTTCATCTAAATATCTGCTATTTCATAAACTTCCCGAGCCAAAAATAGGGGAGTACAGAACTTTTTATTATTTCTTAAAGCTCTTTTTGTCATTGAGCTAATTAAGCCAATACTATTTTATTCCCAATGCACATTTAGGTTTTTAAAAACTATATTCAGGCCATCTTTTTTGTAACCTACGTTGGAATAAAAATCAATGATTAAAGCTGTAATTATGGGTGTTCCGGAGACTATTTCGTTAAGTTCAACCGTAAATTTGGTGGGTATGTCCTTTAGTAATTTTGCGATTCTTGTTTCATTACCCACGGTCATTTTATAGGACATTATCCCGTTACCTTTCGGATCAAAAGCGTTTGCTTTATGTCCTTGAATAGACCTTAAAACACCATTGTTAATTAAAATTCCTTCAATCATTACGGTTCCAGTATCTGAATTTCCGGTAACAGAATTTATTTTGAAGCTTACCTCTTTGTTTTCTGTAGTTATTTTTGAATTAATCAATGCTAAGGTTTCTTTATAATAGAGAACCTCTTTCTTTTGCTGATCAATGGTAACATTTTGAGTGGTTATTATTCCTTCTTTAGCAATTAATTCCGATTTGAGGCTGGCATTATCTGATTCAAGTTCTGTACAATTAGTTTGTCCTAAAACTATGGTGGTTGATAGTATTAAGACATACGTTAAAAGATTCATTTTTTTCATAATGGTGTTGGTGGTTTTTTGATGTTTTAAAGAGATTCTACAATGTTTTTAATCTCCGAAAGCATTTTCATTTAATCTCTTATAACCTTGGTAAAATTGCACACACTTCAAGATCGTAGTAAATATACGCAAACTATTCAATTTTTTCCTAAGCTGTCATTCCGTTTTAGGTATAGAATTTTTTTCGGACAAGCATTAGTTCTGCGGGTTTAGATGTGTGCCAATACTCGTAAATCTTATTAATTAACCAACTAAATATACTTTACGTACGAATTTTTCTAAATGAATCAGGTGCATTCATAAATCTCAATTTCGCTTAGATTTATTCCGCTTTCGAGAAACGGTTATGCATTTCGTCCATATCCGATTATAATTAGTATGTTTTTTAATTTGTTTTCAAAAAATAAATGTTTTGTCAGTTCAGCAGATTGTGCGGGGTTCATTCCCCACGTTTCTTGCTAATTGTTAAAAGCTGTTTCCCAAATCTGTGCCATGTTATTTACAAATTTTATCCTCTAATAAATCACATTCAATTCCTTTGCTTTTAAGTTCTTGCACAATAGTATTTGTATTAATTAAATCACCCTCAATCCTTAAAATAGAATGGCCACAAGGGTAGGGTTTGTTGAAATCTTCCAAGTCAAAATTGATTTTTAGAGTTGGATACTTGTTTTTTAAAAATTGCAGAATTTCTTCTGAGTGACATTCTGATTTTACGTTTGTTATAACGACATCCACCATATTAAAAAAATTCCTGTGTTAATTCATTATTAACCACAGCTCCAGAAATGTTTCCTCCAGAAACTGCTATTGCTACAGAGCGCATTAACGTACTATTGTCGCCACAAGCAAAAACGCCTTCTTCTGTAGTTTTCTGCATAGAATTGACCTCAATATGGCCGTGTTCCGTAAATGCACAGCCTAATTGTTTTGGTATGCTAGAATTTTGTTCAAATGGGATTGAAGCATATGCACACTCATAATTTTCTTTACTACCATCTTTAAATACAATAGTTTCTAATTGCCCATTTTTATGTTCAAGCCTTGTAATTTCTTTTTCTACAATTTTAATATTGTATTGCTTTAATGTATCGAGTTGGTTTTCTTTGAATTCCTTCGTACCCGAAGTGATGATTGTAATCTCTTTTGTTAAATTGTTCACTAAAGATGCAAGGTGAAATGCTCTTTCTCCGTTAGCGATTATAGCAGTTTTTTTATTTCGTATTTCGTAACCGTGGCAATAAGGACAGTGAACTACTGAAATTCCCCAACATTGAGAAAATCCGGGTATATCAGGTATTATGTCTTTAATTCCTGAAGCAAAAACCAATTTTTTTGCTGTAAAAACATCACCATTTGAAGTTGTGATTTCAAAACCTTTTTTAATCTTTTTGCCACTTACGGCAAGGCCGTTATAAAATTTGATGCTGTCATATATCGCTAGTTGGTTTTTAGCGATTTCAGCTATTTCTTTAGGTGTACTTCCGTCTTGGGTCAGAAAATTATGAGAATGTGGTGTTTGGCGGTTACACGGTTTTCCCGCATCTATGATCAATGTTTCTCTCAATGAACGTCCTAAACTCATTGCGGCAGAGAGCCCTGCATAACTCCCACCGACAATTATTACTTCAAATTCTTTTGTATCCATGCTGCTATTGTATTGAGCGAAGAGCGATAAAGACCCTGGTAATGTATATGCGAAACCAAATACTCCAAGTTGTTTAATAAGTTCTCTTCTATTCATTAAATAGAACTTTAAACGCGATTTTGTCGCAATAGTAATTTTTGCCAAATATACATATATTTTGTATTATTGCAACTTAGTTGCAATAAAAATATGAATCGAAGAAATACGCCTACAAAAGAAGCAATATTGAAGTTGCTTTTAAGTTCAAGGAAAGCGCTAAGTCAAGATGCAATTGAAAGGGCATTGACTATTAATATCAATAGGGCTACAATTTATAGAGTTTTAAATAGATTTTGTGAAGACGATATCATTCATAAAATTGTTGCAGAGGATGGGAAACAGTACTTTGCTATTTGTAAAAAATGTGAGAATCAAGAAGAAGTTGTTCAGCATCATTTTCATTTTAGATGTTTGTCGTGTGACACAATTGAATGCTTGCAAGTACCTGTAGCTTACTCAGTTCCTAATGGTTATGAAGTCCAAAACGCCAACTGTGTTCTAACCGGGGTATGTAATGACTGTTCGTAAGTTTTAATGGGTTCAGACAAGCTTATTTTACCAAATGATTAATTCCATATTCCATTTGATTCTGTCAAAATAATAGGGCTCTTGTCTGTAATCAATATGGTTTGTTCGTGTTGGGTTACAAACCCGCCTTTATTTCCTACTAAAGTCCAACCATCATTCAGTTCAACCGCAATAGTGGACTTTGTTGAAATAAAAGTTTCAATTGCAACCGTTGTATTTTTTTTAAATCGTTCTCTATTACTTCTAACTCTGTAGTTTAATATATTTTCCGGCTCTTCATGCAAACTTCTACCAACTCCGTGACCAGCCAAGTTTTTAATAACTTTGAACCCAGATTTTTTTGCTTCAGTTTCTATTAAATATCCAATATTCGAAATCTTCACTCCACCTTTGATGTTGTTTATTGCTTTGCGTAAAATATCTTTAGAAGCATCTACAAGAGGTTGGTGGTTATGAATGTCTTTTCCAAGAACAAAAGAACCACCATTATCAGACCAAAATCCGTTAAGTTCTGCCGATACATCAATATTAACTAAATCTCCTTCTTTTAATATTTTTTTCTCTGAAGGTATACCGTGTGCCGCTTCTTTATTTATACTAATACAAGAATAACCAGGAAAACCATAAGTCTCGAAAGGTGCAGATTTAGCTCCATAGCTCTGCAAAATTTCTCCGCCATATTCATCAAGCTCTTTAGTAGACATACCAATTTTAGCGTACTCTCTCATTAATTTTAGTGTAGTACCAACAACTTCACTTATTTTTTTCATTCCGATTAATTCGGCCTCCTTTGTTATTGACATATCATTTTTTTATTTGCCACTCCAGTTATTTACATGTTTTAAGCTTTAAATTTAGGAAATAAAACTGAATAAAAATCCGTGAGAATTTTTGTGAACTAACCAAAAATAGCATCTAATTTTACCAAGGTTGTGGGTGGCATTATTTTTCTAATTTTAATAATTCAGCATATGGATTGCCTTTTAATCCTAATAATTTTGCGAAAGCAGGTTCTGTTTTTATTCCACTCGATTTTAGGTCTTTTACTTTCTGTTTAAATTCAAAACCTTTTTCTTCTAAAATATTTCTTTCGATAATCATATGTCGATATGCATCTTGCTTTTCGGTAGGAATATTTTGTCCAAAAATCTCAAACAGAAAATTATCCGTTTTAAATTCCGCAATAGTCGATTCAATGTCATTTTGTAATATTGAATACATCTTAAAGTCTTTTTTTTGAGAAAATTGATCTAATAAATAGGCTTTAAATTCAGAATGATTTTGACATTCACAAATTATGTCTAAATCACTTTCGAGTACATCTATTTCAATTGGAATAGTTCCTGTCAAAATTGGATGATATTTTTTAAGTTTCTCTAAAACTTTATGTTTTTTGATATCGGAAAAAGCAAGTTTTTGCCTTTCGTTTCCAGATTTTAAATAGTCAATAGTTCTAAAATTCACACAAATGTTTTTTATTCTCTTTTAATTATTCAAAATCATTTTTTGGAAGTGTAATTTGTTTATGAGTTAACATGAAGAAATCCTACTAATATCAAATTTAGAAGATTTATAATTGCTAAAAAAAATTAGTTGTTATTTGTAATATTAGACCTAAATATTTTTTAATTCTTTATAATTAGTTTAATTATTACTCTGTACTTCCATCAGAAAAACTCCAGCCATCAGCTTTTAGTTTTTCTATGGCTTCTTTTGCTTCTATTGATGTATATTTATTTTGTCCGCCACCAAAACTCCCATAGCTTTTATGAGGTTGTTTCTGCCAGCTTATTAATAAGGCATCATAGTTTTTTGGAGATAGTGTAACGCCCTGTAAAAGACGTGTGGCATTTCTTAATTTAGATATTTTCCAACCACTTAGGTCTTGGTTAAATGAAGTAGCTCCACTAAACATGCCTTGCATGTAAACAACCTTAGATACATCCCAATTTAATGGTTGATTAAAGCTTTTTGCATCTAAAAACACTTGATTCATATATGCAACATTTGAAGTATCCCAGTTGCTAATATTTTGATTAAATGATTCTGCGAATTTAAACATTTCACTAATAGTAGTGACTTTAGACATGTTCCAATTACTAATGTCTTGATTAAATGATTTTGCACCAAAAAACATATAGCTTGTTCTTTTTATATTAGACATATCCCAATTTTCAATAGGTTGATTAAAAGATTCTGCATTACCAAACATTGTAGCTGCATCTGTAGCGTTTGAAATATTCCAATTGCCAATAGGTTGATTAAACGACTTTGCATCAGCAAACATACCGTTTAGAAACTTTACGTTAGACATATCCCAATTTGCAATAGGTTGGTTAAAAGCTTCTGCATCATCAAACATTTGATCAATTAGAGTTACATTCGAAATATTCCAATTACCTATTGGTTGATTAAACGATTTTGCACGACTAAACATTTTACGCATATTCGTAATGTTTGAAGTGTCCCATTTTGCTAAAGGTTGGTTAAATGCTTCAGCATTACCAAACATCATTTCGAAACTAGTAATCTTTGATATATCCCAATTTTCTAAGGGTTGATTAAATGTTTTTGCTCCAAAAAATATTTTGTTCATTTTTGTCACGTTCGATGTGTCCCAGTTACTAATATCTTGATTAAAAGATTCTGCATAATAGAAAACTTCTTCTAGTTTTGTTTGTTTAGAAATAGTCCAGTTACCAATAGGTTGGTTAAATGCTTTTGCATTATAAAATATTCTAGACATATCTTTAACATTTGAAATATCCCAATCACCAATGGGTTGATTAAAATCTGTTGCATCAGCAAACATTTTATATAAATCGGTAACTCCAGATACATCCCAATTTCCAATAGGTTGATTAAAGTTTCTGGCTTCAGAAAACATGGCTCTCATGCCATAATTAATAACACTTGAAGTGTTCCAATCTCCAATGGGTTGATTAAAATTTCTTGCTTTATAGAACATAAAACCCATATCATTTACCTTAGAAGTATCCCAATCTTTAATAGGTTGATTAAATACTACTGCACCTTGAAACATGGCACTCATATCGATTGCATTAGAAGTATTCCAATCGCCAATAGGTTGATTAAATAATGCTGCATTCTGGAACATTTCATTAAAAAGTGTGACATTCGATGTGTTCCAATTACTAATGTTTTGATTAAATTGCTTTGTGTCTTTAAACATGCCTTGCATAGAGTTAACACTAGAAGTATCCCAATCACCTATAGGTTCATTAAATGCTACGGCATTAAGAAAAAGCTCCGACATGTTTATTACATTAGACGTATCCCAGTTTCCTATAGGTTGATTAAAAGACTCTGCATTTAAGAATAATTTTTCCATATTAATGACCTTAGAAGTATCCCAATTACTAATATCTTGATTAAATGAAGTTGCCCCAGAAAAGGTGCCATACATTTCTTCTACATTAGAAGTATTCCAGTCTCCAATATCATTATCAAAATAAGTGCATAAATAGAACATTCCAGATATATCGGTAACATTCGATAAATCTGGAACATCTGTAGCATTTATTTCTAAATAAGAACAGCCAGCAAAGGCATTATTCATTGTTTTCCATTTTTGAGTACCCCATTGTTCAATAGACATTATTTTTTCTTTATCTCCTTTATCCCCAAAATAAATAGCAGGAAAATCTCCACTAATAATTACGGTATAAGTTCCACTTTCTTCATACGTATGAGACACGTCGCCTTTTACAGCTGTATTTTCACTTTCATCTCCCCATTCTACTTTATAGTTATAACCATGACCATTTGTAGGTATTGTAATTGAATCTTCATAATCTACAGACCAAGTTGTTATAAAACTTTTAGACGGTAGCTCTACTTTAAAAGTTTTATTTGGTTTTGATTGTGTCGTGTCATGTGATTTTTCCTCTATTGTAATATTTTTACTATTACTTTTTTCTTTGTCTTCTTTACAAGATACTATTAGAGTAAATAATAAAAGGACAAAACTAAATAGGTGTATTATTTTTTTCATTTAATATTTTTAAGCTAAGCAAATAATCTCGATTAACATTAAGTTTTGTTTTTGATATATGGTTTTCTTTTTCAGCCAGTTTATCCTTGTTGTTAGCTCAAGAGATTGATCAGCCCTCATGTGTTGAATGTTTGCTAACGTGTTCATGTATGATTAGTTGTGTGTTTAGGTAACCAATTTAATAAACTAAAACTAACAAGAGAAAATTCCGAAGGAATTTTCCAAGTAGGCTAGAGCTCAGTAATTAATGATACAGGGCTTAAGTTTGGCGCAGTAAAGTGTTGTCGATTCGTTTTTATTCTAGAATCAATGAGCGCTATTTAATTTATTGATTACAACAATCGAAGCTGCTAAATCTTGGATTCCAACACCAACAAGTTTTGCTATTGTAATTTTTTTTTCAGAATTCTCGAATGCTTTATTTTGAAAAGCAGCACCAAACTCTATGGTCTTATCAATTAGATCCGGTGAAGATTTTATTGCATGAGCATATTCCCCATATTGTTTATTTAGTTCTAGACTATCAATAAAAATAGTATCGGCAACATGAAAACAATCGCTATCTATTTCATTTTTATAAATATCGTCAGAACCAACGGCAGTTATGTATTGTCCTTTTTGGAGCCATTTACCTTTTATAAGAGGTATTTTACTTGAAGTAGTAGTAATGATTATTTCAGATTCTTTTACAGCTTTCTCTATGCTGTCAACTACATCTACTTTCAAGTCAGGATAAGAATGAGCCAGTTTTTCTTTTAATGAAAGTGCTTTTTCCTTGCTACGACCATAAATGGCAAGTGTATTGATTCGTCTTAGTTTCGCCAAAGCAAATACTTGATGGTATGCTTGAGTACCAGTACCAATAACAGCAACTGAATTTGAAGATTTTGAGGCTACAAAATCGGTAATTACAGCACCTGCTGCTGCAGTTCTTAAATCTGTAATAATCCCTTTATCGTTTAAAATGGCAGTAGGAAAACCTGTTTTAGCATCAAACAGAAAAATAGCGCCACTAAAAGGAGACAGGTTTTGCTTTGCATTTTCAGGAAACATGGAAACTACTTTTATAGAAAAGTAATCGTATCCTTTTATAGCAGCGGTCTTTATGTGTGTATCCGCATTATTGGGAAAGTGGAGTAAACTTACGGGAATCCCAAAAAGAGATGATGGATTATAGTCAATAAATGCCTGTTTTACGGGTTCAAATAAATCCTCTATTCTCAATAGATCATTTATTCGTTCGTAGGTTATATTTATCATTTGCCCATTAAATTTTCTAAAACAAAAGATTCAAATTGTTCTAATGCTTCAGGTATGTTTTTTCTGCCAAAACCTATTCTAAAATAGCCGTTAAAATCATACACGCCACTAGGAAGTATTAATACACTCTTTTCTTTAAGCACTTGTTCGGCAAAATCCATGTCATTAGTATCAAAGTGCATTTTTACAAAAGCTATTGGTCCGGCATTGGGTTGGTACCAAGAGAACAAGTCTGCGTATTTTGTAAAAAAGGTATCATAAAGCGGTAGATTATCTTGTATTATTTTTAAATTTTTATCTAAAATAGTATGCCTGTTTCTTAATGCAACACCTGCTAAAAATTCGCTTGGTCCGGCATTACAAATGGTTGTATACTCTTTAAGAATTGCAACTTTTTCTAAAATGGTTTGGTTTTGTGTTGCTAGCCAGCCTATTCTTAATCCGGGTAAACCATATGCTTTAGACATAACACCTATAGAAACACCATTTTCATAAGCATCAGCAAAAGCAGGAATTGCAAATGAAGGTTTGTGTTCTAATTCTCTGTAAACTTCATCGCAAAAAATGATGATATTGTTAATTCTTGCGAGTTCTATAATTGCTTGTTGTTCTTCTTTTGTAAAAAGAAATCCAGTAGGGTTATGAGGTGCATTTAAATAAATAACTTTGGTTTTGTTAGTTATCATTTTTTTTAACGCTTCAATATCAAAACAAGGGACGTTTTTTTGGTAACGTACATGCCAACTCAACACCTTACAGCCTATACTTTCTGGTACTGACTGTAAAGATTGGTAGCAAGGTGTTTGCACTATAACTTCATCGTCTGGGTTTAGCACAGCATGAGAAAACAAGAAAATTGGTTCTTGTGCCCCTGCACAAACGATGACATCCTCTGCCGTTATTTTGCTGTAAATTGTAGTAATATCTCGTCTTAATTCTGGACTACCTTGCGTATGAGTATAACCCAGCCATGTGTTTTCGAACGCCTCTTTTGCTCCATTTTCTAATGAAAGTAAATCGGCAATTGTCATAGCTTCACAGTCAGAATTGCACAACGAATATTTCGCAGTATGTTCATGTAAGGTATAATATCTTTCGAGTTTGAATGGTTCTATTTTCATAGTAGTTTTCTAAATGACCGACATCGTTTCTTGTATGGTGCGTTTGCATCCCGCAGGGTGCATATGCATTATACAAAT
This sequence comes from Cellulophaga sp. HaHa_2_95, assembly GCF_019278565.1. The sequence goes on from NZ_CP058988.1 coordinate 1,954,637, forward strand.
TGTGTGTGCCCAGTATGGGTATCTCTGAGTTGCTTATTTTAAAAGTAGTTCATTTATTTAGAGGGTGCAAGTCCCTTATGTGCAAGAGTAAAGTCTTGAAGCATTAGTGAGCTGCAAGGTTGCTAGTTGTGAGACTAGGACTGAAGGAAGCAGGACTACAAAACTCGGTACGGACGAACACTTTTTTGTGCTGTTTTACGTAGTAAAACCAAATGTCTGGTAGACATTTGAACAAATAAAGCGGTGATGTGGCTGGGAGATATGAGGTATAATTATCTGGGTAAGCAACCACATCATTGTAACACCCTAAAGAATACCGAAAAGATAATTATGTAGATACGGCAGTTATTGAGAGAAAGAAGATGTTCTTACCTGGGGAGATCTCTATAACCACGAGTTGGTATAGTAGAGAAGTCAGCAGAGGTCATAGTACTCACGAGAAACGAGTTGCAGCATATCTGCATAGGTCTCACAAGTGAGGAAGGACTGAAAGTAATCCTTTCTGAAATGCCAGATGGAGCATTAATTTTCGTTATTGGGTGACCGATTCCCTAGAAAATTTGTAGCCATTTGATAAAGTAAGAAATAGTTTTGATTGGTGTAAAGAGCAATTGGAAAGATGGGTTACTAACCGCCGTAAACGAGACCCGTATGTACGGTGGTGTGAGAGGCGCACTCCGTTCCTAATTAGGGGCGGAGCCGTCTACTCGATTGTGTGTAGTTATTTTTTATTTTCTGTATCGACTAACTTCAATACCTTGTGATAGCTTTCAATTCTTGAATGTGCCGTACCGTCAACTAACAGAATGACTGTTAACATTGCAATGGCTGTAATACTAATTGCTCTCCAAGTTGGCGTGTTAACAAACAGAATTAACAATGCTGCTATGATAATTAAAATTGGAATTACTTTAAATACAATTGTATATTCCTTTAAAGTGCCTTCAGAACGTTCTATTTCGGATTGGTAAAAAGCAGATGCATCAGTATTAAAGTCTTTCTCAAACTGTTTAACTCTTTGAATGTTGGTGTAGTTAAGACCGCTACCAATTATCAAAAGTAATATCCCTGCCACTAAAGTTGGAATGATATAAGCCTTTGCTAAATCTGTTTTTCCTAATTGCCAAAATCCAACACTGGCTATTAAAAATCCAATCGCAAATAGGAGAAAAAAACGTGTTGAGAATATTTCAGCTTTTGCCCATTCTGTGGCTAATTTTAATAGTTCCATTTTAGTTTAGTTTATATTTTTCTCTGTACTCAGATGGACTTATACCTTCTTTCTTTTTGAACAGTCTCGAAAAATAGGCTGGATATTCAAACCCTAATTCATATGCAACCTCTGATACAGTTTTATTAGGTTGCAGTAAAATGTTTTTTGCTTCATCGATTAGATGCAAGTGTAGATGTTCGGTCGTGGTCTTGCCTGTTTCTTTTTTAAGCGTATCGCTTAAATATCGTTGTGAAACTGACAGTTCGTTTGCTACCTGCTCTATGTTTGGAATGCCATTTTCTTGTAGTTTTCCCGATTCAAAATATGAGTACAAATAATGATTAAACTGCTCCAACAAACTATTGGATAATTCTTTTCGATTTAAAAACTGCCTTTCATAAAAACGATTGGCATATTTGAGCAAGGTGTCCAATTGAGATATGATGATGTCTTTACTAAACTCGTCTTGATTGTTTTGATATTCAATTTCAATATTTTCTACAATGGACTCTATTTGTCTTTCTTCTTTAGGCGAAAGGTGCAAAGCTTCATTTACGGAATATGAGAAGAAACCATATTTTTTTATTCGTTGTGCTAATTCCGTTCCCTTTAGAAAATCCTCGTGAAAGTTTATTGAAAACCCCTTTTGTTCAAAAATTACGCTATTATCCCATTGCAAGACTTGTCTTGGTGAAATAAAAAATAATGCACCATTGGTAAAATCATATTGGGTGCGACCGTAGCTTAAATTGCCCTCAACAAACTTTTTAAAACTAATGGTGTAGCAGTCGTTGGTAATTGGTGGTGAACTTTCTTTTGGACAAGGCAGGTAGCCATCGCCTTTTGAATTGAAAACGCTCAACATTGGATGCTCTGGACGAGGCAACTCCAAATACTGTAAATAGGATGATAAGGTTTTGAAGTGTTTCATTTCACAAATTTAAATATTCCATTTTACTCCTGTTTCTTTTTCCGAAAGCTCCCACAGTCTTGTAGCTACTGCTTTATCTTTAGCGTGAGGTTTTATTTCGTGTGCTCCAACTGGACCTACCCAATTGCTTCTTCCTGTTGGTCCATAAAAACCTTTTTGGTCAAGATTTGGCTCTGTGGCACACATTAATTGCGGATACGCACCTTTTTCAGCTGATTGTGTTAATGGCATCATTAGGTAAAACATAATTCGCATCATTAAACCCCCGCTAGTACTAATTAGATTTGTTTTTGAAGCTCCCGGATGACATGCGTATGCTTTAACATTTGTTTTTTCTGCTTCTTTCAATCTGTCTTGCAATTCATACATTGACATTATCTGTGCGAGTTTACTTTGACTGTAAGCATTATTAGGGGTGTAGTCTTTATCCCAATTCAAGTCATCAAATTTTATCGTTTTGATGCCCATATCATAGCCCAAGCTTCCAACTGTTACAATTCGTCCTTTGGACTTTTCAATAAGTGGGAACAACAACGCTTGTAAAGTCCAATTTCCGTAATAATTCGTTCCCATTTGACTTTCCCAACCGTCTACAGTTAGCGTTTGTTTAGGTACTTGGGCAATAGCTGCATTACAAATAAGAGCATCTATTTGAGGAACTGTTTTTAATACTTCTTCAGCTGCTTTTTTTACAGCTGCTTGTTTAGATAAGTCCATTTGAATGTTAATTACTTCAATATCTCTACCCAATTCTTGTTTCAATATAGCGATGGTGTCTTCCGCTTTTTTTAGGTTTCTATTGAGCATTACCACTTTTGCACCTTTTGAAAGTAGGATTTTTGCAGCTTCAAATCCTGTTCCGCTTGTGGTACCTGTTACAACGAACACTTCGCCGTTCAAATTTTCGATTCTATCAGGTGTCCAACCTTTTTTGCCAAATTGATTTGCTTCCATTTTCGTCTGGTTTTTTGTGTTAAAAATTAATTAGACAAAGGTCGGATGGAAGTAGTCTTCTTTCCTTATACAGATTTTCGAATGTCGTATACTTTTTGGTTGGTTTTAATGTTCGTTAAGGGACATGGTTTACACAAGTTAAAGATTAGACTTTACACTAAATTAGTTTCTAACCTTGTTGATTGTTGTTTATTTCTAAGATGTTTTTCATCAAAGTAACCTAAAAATACATTTCTATAAAACACTTTCCAAATTCCATTGCCAAGTTCTTCAATTGCAACGTGTTTACCTTTTAAAGCAGCGGATACATATACCCAATAATAAGATTTCCATCTCACAGCTCCACTTTCTGTTACTTTGAGTATTTTATACTTCGTGTCATACTCAAAGTTGGGTATTCTTTCGGGGAAGGGTCTAGTAGAGAAATTATGTATATCAGCAGGTGTTTTCATATCTAAGGCTTCATGTGGTCTTACGTTATTATATTGTTTTACAAAGTGATTTAAACGTCTTTGTTGGGCTTTTAAATCATATGCTGAAGGCTTAGCACAAGCAGCCTTTAAATCACGATGCATGCGTTCATGTCTTCCGTTTTGTTGTGGACTAGCAGGATCAGAAAACACAGGACTAATACCTAGTTCAATAAACCAGTAGGAGAGTTGTGTAAAACGTTGTATTGCCCTTACAGAACCAAAAGGGCTACCATTATCTGTGTGTATTTGTTTAGGAATACCATATATTCTAAAAACCCTTTTAAACTCTGCCTTAGCAGACTTTAAATTTTCTTTATAGTGACCTTTAGCAGAGAATAAAAATCGACTTCTAGAGTCTGCAATTGTTAATGGATGGCAATATATTTTATTACCCATTAAGAACTTTCCTTTATAGTCAGCACTCCAAACTTCATTACATGATTCAGGGTCAAATATAGGGAAGACTGGTTTGACTCTTCTCATCCGTTTTTGCGGACATACTAATCCGTTTCTTTTAAGTATATTATGAACAGTAACCACAGATGGGACTTCTTGACTTGAAAGTTCTTTAAACAATAACTCTCTAATTTTTTTAGCTCCCCAGAGTTTATATTTCTTCTTTAATTTTAGAATACAATCAACGATATTCTCTTTGGTTGCATTGGGATGTTTGCCAGGTGCTCTTGAATGCTCTTTTAGACCTTCATAACCTTGAGTTTCAAACCGACTTATCAACTTATAAGCCGTTGGTCGAGAGATTTCAAAACTTTTACATAATTCTGTTATAGTATACTTTCCTGTACGCCATTCACAAATAAATTCGATTTTTTGCTCCATTGTTGTGTTTACTTTCCAAGGCATGATAATTTGATTTTCATCTCAAATTAACCCTTAAAAAAGTGTAAACCATGTGCCTTTAACTTTGTAAACGATGTGCCTTTACCATACCAAATTGATTACAACGGTAAGTATAAGAAACGTAGGGCAAGTGATAAGCGATACGTTTCGGATTGGTACTAAGCCAAATATAATATTTGGCGACTTTGTAAATAAACACAGACCTTTCGGTAAGCCTAAACCGCCCTATGTTTTTTATACATTGTTAGCGGTAGTACTTTTTATTCAATTAAAAGATTGTCTAAATTCAATAGGGGAGAAATTAGTTTTATTTTTAAACAGTTTACTAAATGAAGCAGGATATTCAAAGCCTAATTCATAAGCAATTTCACTCACGCTTAATTCTGTAGTTGATAATTTCTCTTTCGCTTTTTCAATTACCTTATTCTGAATGTGTTGTTGTGTACTTTGTCCACTAATTACTTTTAATATGCTACTTAGGTAATTAGGCGACAGATTTAAATCATTTGAAATTTGTGAAACAGAAGGAACTCCATTAATAAGTGTCTCGCTATTGTTAAAATAGTTGTTTAATGTTTGTTCAAGTTTTATTAGAATTTGATGATTGCTAATTTTTCTTGTAATAAATTGCCTCTCGTAATAACGTTCAGCATAATTGAGCAATAACTCAATTTGTGAAATGATAATATTCTGACTGAATTTGTCAATATTAGATTGATATTCTCTTTGTATATTTTTTAATAGTTCTATAATAATATTTTCTTCTTTTTCAGAAAGGAAAAGAGCTTCATTCACATCATAACCAAAAAAATCATAATTTTTAATAGATTTAGCTAAAGGTGTATTCCATAGAAAGTCTGGATGGATAAGAAGTAGCCACCCAGACGCGTTTACTTGTATGTTCTGATTTATTTTAATCGTCAATATTTGTTGTGGTGCAACAAATGAAAATACACCTTCATCAAAATCATATTCTTGTTGTCCATAATTAAATTTCTCACTTACATTTCGTTTCAAACCAATAGAATAAAAATCTTGCACCCATTTAATTTTATCAGAATCTGCAGGGTAATTTACTTTGCTATAATCTACTAAACTAATTAGTGGATGTTCAGGCTTAGGTAAATTACTATAGTTATGAAACTCTCTAATAGATTTAAATTGATGTATCGTTTTCATTATTTATAATGTATGAATTAATTTTCTTTAAATAATACCATTCCTGCGTGATAAAGGATGCCTTTTCTGAATTCTCCATCTGCTGTGAATCCTGTATCGTCTTTATAGTCAATATGATTTCCTGTTACTTGATAACTTCCTTGATAAGCACTTTTTTTATTCCCTCTTGCTTCGTCATATCTATTGTTTGGAAGTAATTCGTGACGGATATATCCATCTTGGGTTACCCACATTCCAATATATTCTTTTGACTCTTCTATTGTCATTTGTTTTCAAAATTTATTTTTTAAATCCTGTAGATGTTCCTAAAGTTCTGCTTTCTTCCAGAGCTTCCTGAATTGTATCTATTTTTAGGTTAGCATAATGATGCGCATCTTCCCCCATAAAAAAATGTACTGGAGGATTTTCTTGTTCATTTAAAGTAATTAAAACTTCGGCACCTTTTTCTGGGTCATTTGGCTGATTACCATCAATTTCTTTTAAATGTGCTTGTTCCATCTCACGAGCAGATTTATATTCTTCAATTGGATTATTAGGTGTTTTTACAGAACCTTTTGATAAAAAATCGGTTCTAAAATAACCAGGATATACAATGGTTGTGTATACTCCAAACGCTTTCATTTCTTCAGCTAAAGCTTCTGTAAAACCTGCAACAGCAAATTTTGTAGAGCAATAAATTCCAAAACCTGCAAAATTTCCTGTATAACCACCTATGGAAGCGATGTTGAAAATATGTCCCGATTTTTGTTTACGCAAATATTGTGTGGCATTTCTAATTACGTTTAGAGAACCAAACACATTTACTTTAAAATTATCTTCCACTTCTTTTTCTGAAAGCTCTTCTAAAGTTCCAATTTGACTGTAGCCTGCGTTATTAACTAAAACATCAATTCTACCAAAATGACTAATCGTAGTTTCAATAGCTTTCTTAACATTTTCATTTTCTGTTAAATCCATTTCGATTGGTAAGAATTTTTCATTTTCTTCTCCAATTTCTTTAATTAAGGATTGTTTGTTCCTTGAGGTAGAGGCAACATTATAACCTTGTAATAGAAGCTTTTTTGTTAAGGTTAATCCCAAACCTTTCGAAGCTCCTGTAATAAACCATACTTTTTTTGTGTTCATATTCTATGAATTTAGATTATGATACAAAATTGGTTCATTAAAGAGTTTTTCGATTTTCCAAATCTAAGAAAGGTATAGTCAAATCTATTTTATCCGATTATTTTTGGTCGTATTATCGCTAACGTTTCATGTATGGTTAGTGCGGAAATAGAAAGTCAACAGACTTTCAGTTTAGCACGAGACAAAACATTTTGTTTGTCTTTATCTTTTTTGTTCGAAAGTCAAATCAAAATGATTTGACGGACTTTATAAAAATATAGAAAACTTTGAATTAAACACAAAAGTCCGCATTAATTATACATATTGTTACCTACTGTTTTTATGTCGATAAATATCCCCAAGTTGTTAAATTCCATTTTCCTTCTATTTTTTCAAATTCATAATATTGGTGGATTCCATTATCAATTCCACGTATTTCAATTTTTGCTTCAAAATCTTTTAATATAGTTTGTTGTCTATATTTATTATACTGTTTTGTTTCCGAATTAGGGTCAATAGTCAGGTCAATTATTTTATAATCATCTTTTTTAACTATTTTATCAATGACATAGTAGTCTGAATCTAATTCCTTTGACTTAACTGGAAATCTAACACGACTTATTTGAAAAACTGAATCTTGATTAAAATATTTTAAGAAAACTTCAAATTCTAAGTCAACATTTTCAGGTACATTTATTTGATTTATTGTTATAGAATCTAAAATTTCATTCTGTTCTATTTTCTTTTGAGTTTTACCATTTTGTTTACAGCTTAAAAAAGTAAAAATTAATGTTCCGAACGTAAGTAATTTTATAGTTTTCATCAAATGTCACGTCCTAAAATACGGCTACAGATTAATATTAGTTTTAAGCGGCATCTTGATGCACGTAATTAGGTGTTTTAAAATCTAAAGATAAATGCAATCTTTTAGAGTTGTATAATTTGATGGCATTTTTGGCTGCTTTTTTAGCATGGACCACACTGGTAAATGTTTGATCAAGATAGAATTCATCTTTTAAAATACCGTTAACCCTTTCGGCTAGGGCGTTTTCATAGCAATGATTTTGTTCTGTCATACTGATTTTAATTTTCTTTCTTTTTAGTATTTGGGTATAGACGTTACTGCAATATTGAATACCTCTGTCCGAGTGATGAATAAGGTGATCAATGTTCTTAGCATTGTAAATAGCCTTATTTAAAGCTCTGACACACCCTTTTAGCTCTAGGCTATCACTTAGGTCGTATCCAACGATTTTACGGGAATACATGTCTGTAATCAATGCTAGGTAACAGAATCCTTTTATGGTTCTGATATAGGTAATATCGGATGCCCAAACCTGATTAGGTCTATTGATTTTCAAGTCTTTTATAATATTACCATACTTGTAAAACCGGTGATATGAATTGGTGGTTCTAGAGGAGTACTTCTTTCTTCTAATGAGCAATCGATTTTCTCTTAAGATACGGAACAGCTGGTCTCTACCTACTTTAAGGTGGTACTTATAAAACTCATCTTTTAATGATCTCATGAGTTTTCTGGTACCTTCTCGAGGTAGTGTTCTTCTGCTTTTTCGAACAAGTTCGAGTACATCTTGTTCTATCTGTTTTTTGATAACAAAACGTTTTTGGAATTTGTAATAGGCATCTCTTTTTAGATCAAAGACATTACAGATAGTACCAATCGAATACAGTCTTTCATTACGGTTTATCGGTGCTAGTTTCATCAAGGCTTTATGTTTAAGTTTTTTTTTAATTCTTCAACATCTCTATAGCCCAGGTTTTCGGCGGCTACCTCAAGATAGCTGTCGGTCACCAGTTTGTCTAGGTCCTTTTTAATAAGAAGGTCCTTAAGTTGTTTCAGCTCTTTTTGAAGGGCTTTGATACGGGAAAGTTCATCGTCTGTTTGCACGGTTACACGGGTGTTCATTAAATCTTTACGATCATACTTTTTGATCCATACATTTATAGTACTGGATTGTATACCGTAAGTTAATGCAATTTGTCTTTTGGAATGGTTTCCTTTGGTAAGTTCTGCCAAGACTTTAAGCTTAAAGCTCTCACTATAGCGTTTTACATATCCATCATTTTTATACATATACTTGAAGTGTTTTGTATACATATTTCAGGACGGGTCAGAATTAAGCACAACGTCTAGGCTAAGCGTAGTGCGGTAGTAAGGAAACTTTTCGTTTCCGTCTGCACACGAAGCTAAAGCTTATTGTTTAGTTTTATTTTTTCTTGTCCAAAGCTAAATCCATAAGATTTAGCGACTTCATAAATATACACAGACCTTTCGATTTTACCCTAAAGACCGCATTGTGTTTAGGTATTGTTGTGTGTAGGTTTATTCCACAATCTTTTTCAACCACTGAATACATTCAACTTCATCCACAATTGACCAAGAATGGGGGTGTCTAGTTCCATTACTTCTGTAGCCAGTTTTGTAAGATTGCATAAATTCCGCTTTTTGATTACCCATTAATAAAAGACGATTTATTAATTCTGAAGTTACTAGATAGCTTTGTGTACTTACAGGTTGGTTTCGTTGAACAAGTCTCCATTCAATATCGACATCATGATATGTTCTAACTGCCATATCTTTGAGCCATTTTTCATTTTCTCCATATTTTTTTTTCATTGAAAATGGATTTATTTCTTTGTAATAATCAATATTGTCTTTTGGTATTCCATGATCCTCTTTTATAAGATTCGTTACCCATTCAGCTTCTTGAACTGCAATCTTACTATACTTATTTTCAATATTTTCTTCTAGTAATTCGTAAAATTTGAAAATATCTATAGGCGAATCCACGACAAAAACACCTTTAGGGCTAATTGGGAATTTGTCAGGATACTGCTTACATAATTCAGCGTATCGTAGAGCGACAGTACCACCTGCCGAAAAACCACCTATTACAAATTTTGTATTCTCTATTTCATATCTATCAAGTACATCTTTAAGAACAATTGAAAGTTTCACTTGCGTTTCTTTGTCTGCATATAGTTTTGTGCCAGAGGCAAATCCAATTGTCAAAATGTTATTTAGGTACCCGACATTGTGTAATTTTGTTTCAGGAAAAATACTTTCAGCATTTTGTCCAAAACCAGGAAGAAGTACTAAAACTGCATCTATTTTTTCAGTTTGAGGTTTTACTGCTAAATAATAACCGCTGAGATCATCATTTTCATCAAGTACAATCTTTTCAATAGATTGGGCTTTTCCGATTATTCCACAAAAAATAATTGTTAAAATAAGAATTGAATTTTTCATCTTTTATTTTTTAGCTTACACACAACGTTGAGTATAAAACACGTAGGGCAGAGGATAAGCACTACATTTCGAGTTTAACACTTAGCCAAATATAATATTTTGCTTTTATCATTTTGTTGAAAACGCCAAATTTTATATTTGGCGACTTTGTAAATAAACACAGACCTTTCGGTAAGCCTAAATCGCCCTATGTTTTTTATACCTTGTTGTAAGTAGTGCTTTTTTGTTACTTACTCAATTTCAGTATTCGAAATGCACCTTGAATTACCAATACAAAAACGACTGTTCCTATAATCAAATCGGGTGTATTAGAACTTAACCAATTCACTAAAATTCCTGCAATTATTACTCCCAAATTTATAATTACATCATTCGAAGTGAAAATCAAACTCGCTTTCATATGTGTCTCTTCTTTGCTCTTTGATTTTTGTAAAATGTAAAGACAAATTCCATTTGCTATTAGTGCAAAAATCGAAACGATAATCATTGTTGAAAAATCTGGAAGTTTCTCGTCTCCGAAAAACCTTCTTAGAACTTCTACAAATCCGATAATCGCAAGTGTTATCTGAAAATATCCAGCAAGCTTTGCAATCCGTTTTTTCTTAATCAACGTTCCGCCAACTGCAAATAAGCTAATTCCATACACAAAACTGTCCGCAAGCATATCGAGACTATCTGCAACAAGTCCCATTGATTTTGATATTAATCCTGTTGCCATTTCGATAATGAAAAAAGCAAAGTTGATTGCGAGGACAGACCAAAGTAGTTTTTTTTGGTTTACATTTTCTTTAAATTCTGTTTTGTCAGTCTGCTCGGTTGAGATTTTCTTTCCACCTAAATTCAGTTCAATAACGGACTTTTCAATTTGTTCTATTTCTTCGTTGTGAAAAACGGTCAATTTTCGGTTTGGAATGTCAAAATCCAAATTCACAATACCTGAAATTCCGTCTAATTTCATTCGTATTAAATTTTCCTCTGAAGGACAATCCATTTTTGTTATTTCAAATGTCGTTTTTTTCATAATTGTTAGAATTAGACTCCAGCGTTTGTGAAAATATCTTGTAATTCCTTTTTTATCGGAAATGACTTTAGAAGAGGAACATTGGCTCCTCCTGGATTACCAATTGGAATTTTACCAACAAAGGATTTAACACCTCCAAAAATTAGTCTTGGAATCTGACCAAATATTTCTTTTCCGCTTTTGATTTTAAATCCAAATTTTAGCATTTTCCAATGGACTAAAGTATGTGCATAAGGATATTTTTGTCCGATTATATGAGCACGTTCCAAATGATTCCAAGCATTGAATAAATTTCCAGAGATATTTTCAGTTCTGTATTTCTCTAATTCTGTGTTGAAATAAGGTTTTAATTCTTTTGGTATTGAAGTATAAAGTTTCATAATATCGTTTTAATGATATTACAAATGTAAATGTCTTATGGTGCAACTCGATTGCAAAGATTATTTGTTGCAGTTGTTACATAATCCTTTTACAACCATATTAGCTTGTTGTATTTTGAAGTTTTCGGGAAGTTCGATGTTTTGAAAAGGAACGTCAAAAAGACAAAATGTTTTGTTGCAGTTATTACAATAAAAGTGGTAGTGTAAGTCTTCTGGGTCGCAGTTACATCCTTCTGCACAAACAGCATATTTTATCATACCTGAACCATCTTCTATGCTATGTATAATTTTGTTCTCTTCAAACGTTTTCAAAGTTCGAAAAATAGAACTCCTGTCTGTATAGATTAATGCGTTTTCGATATCTTTTAGAGACTGTGCTTTTTCTTGACTTAAAAGATGTCTCAAAACCACAGTTCGAACTGCGGTATTTTTTACATTTTTTATTTTAAGGATTTCATCGACGGTTTGCATTTCTCTAAAATAGAGTTTTTAATTTAGATTTGTTGCTTTAATCTCTTGAGTAAAGTGCAGTTTTTGCATTACTTACAACGATAGATGTATAATTTGTGGCCTTTATTCATATCAGTTAGTTTAGGCCATAAATTATACAGCGTGTTGTGTGCCGTTTTATTTTAATTTTTACTTTTCTAAAATTAGCAATAAAAAAGGTAACCGTTTAAAATACCGAACGTAATAGATCTATTTTTTTAAAGATTACCCATACTTATGTTTTTATGTAGAAGCATGAAACGTTAGTATGGGAAACAGAAAAATCGATCTCCTATTTTGTTATAAATCCATAATTATTTGACTTTGTATTTTATTTTAACGTCCTTATAACAAGTATTTTAACGTGATAACGTTTAGAAAGTCTTCTTTCTACGCCATCAAGCGCAATACTTGAGTTATAATTCCATCCTAAAGGCTGTAATTTATAACTAACAAAACAGGAGATCTCCCATTTCTTTATTCATAAACCTTTTCACATAAACTTTAAAAAAATGTCTTAGCGGTATTGCAAATGGCATCACAACGTCTAGGCTAAGCGTAGTGCGGTAGTAAGGAAACTTTTCGTTTCCGTCTATGCACGAAGCTAAAGCTTATTGTTTAGTTTTATTTTTTCTTGTCCAAAGCTAAATCCATAAGATTTAGCGACTTCATAAATATACGCAGACCTTTCGGGGCCGCCCTAAAGTCCGCATTACGTTTAGGTTTTGTTGTGCGTTCGTTTTTTTATACGGTCAACAATTTCAAATCCCAAATACTCTTTTAGTTTCGGAAATTTATATCTGTAATATTCATTCCAATAACTTATCATTCTGCTTTCGGTTTGTTGCCAATACTTCGGATTTTCATCTCTAAATTCAGCGTAAAAGTCCAATGTACTTTCATTTATCTTTTTGTCAATAATGGGTAATAATTCGTAAACGTATTCTCCGATTAATTGAATAACAAACGGAATTGTCCAATTTTCTGAATTCTCTGACAATAAATCCAGCCTTTTTTCTCTTAAATATCCATTATGATGTCGCAAATAAATACAATGTAGGATATCCTTTTGTTTATCAGTTAGAGCAGCTTCTAATTCGGGACTTGGCTCGTCAAAGTATAGCCTGTACGGAATCGTAAGAGTTTCATGTCCAAGTTTTAAATCTAATTCATTATCGTGAATCAGATTATCAACTTGATGAACGACTCCGTCACATAGTTTTACTTTATTGTTTTGAAAAGGCAAGATTTTTAAAACCTCTTTTAAGTCCAAATGCAATTCTTTAGGGAAAGCTCTTTTCAACCTTTCCTTATATTCAGATTTCAAATTTTTCTTAAATATATTTAGCATTTTCGGTTTTCTCAAATGACGCACAACAATTGTATAATGAACATATGTTCTTTATACCGCCAATTTAAGATATAATGAACATATGTTTTATATATCTTTTATATTTTTCTAAGAATCAAGAGGGTTTTTTAATTATTATAATTGTTGTCAATAATTGGATATACATTATTGCGTATATCGGCCCTGTGTGCCTAAGATAATACTAAGGCGTTAAATTTTCTATTAATTAGATATAAATTATTGGGCTATAGACTTTAAATGCTACTATGTGTAAATGAAAAATTGCTCTAATCTAAAACAACAACAAACGTTTACAAACGTTTGTAAACGAAAGTAACTATTTCCCAACCGAATGAAATACGAAGAGCTTTCTAAGTTTGCAGTGTCAGAACAATAGGGTTCCGATAGTCTTAACTGTTAACCATTCCTGAGCTTGTATCAGGAGCTAAAAATTAAAATTATGAACGCACTTAGAAATTCAGTACAGTTGATTGGTAATTTAGGAAATGATCCAGAAATCGTAAATTTAGATAGCGGCACCAAGCTCGCAAAGTTTACCATTGCTACCAGCGATTCTTATAAGAACGCTCAAGGCGAAAAAGTAGAAGATACCCAGTGGCATAATATTGTAGCGTGGGGAAAAACAGCAGAAATTGTAGAAAACTTTTTGGTCAAAGGAAAACAAGTAGCGGTAGAAGGTAAATTAATGCACCGGTCTTACGAAACCAAAGAAGGGGAGAAGCGCTATATCACAGAGATTAAATGTAATGAACTATTAATGTTGGGGAAGTAATTACCTTATAATGTAAAAGTAAAAAGCCTTGCGTAATGCAAGGCTTTCTTTAATTATTTAGGTCCGTCGCTAGTACGATTTCTATTGCGGTTCCTATTTTTATTTCTGTTGTTAGAATTACTTGGTTTCTGACCACTGTTTCTAGAACGGCTCTGCTGTCCTTGTCTCTTTGGTCTATCATCAGTATCTGCTTCAACAGGTCTGCTACCATCATCTTTAAAAGGATGATCTGTAATGGTAGGAATAGTTTGCTTAATAAGCTTTTGGATGTCTTTTAAATACGCTCTTTCTTCTCTATCACAGAAAGATAAAGCTACACCACTAGCATTGGCTCTACCTGTTCTACCAATACGGTGAACATAAGTTTCTGGTACATTTGGTAAATCATAATTTACTACTAATGATAAATCATCAATGTCAATACCACGGGCAGCAATATCGGTTGCCACTAGAACCGTTAATTTACCATCTTTAAAATCTTTTAAGGCATTTTGTCTTGCCGTTTGTGATTTATTACCGTGTATAGCTGCAGCATGGATGTCTGCCTTGTCTAGAAGTTTAACAATTTTATTTGCACCATGTTTTGTTCTAGAAAAAACTAAAACTGCTTTGGCATCTTTTTCTTCAATTAAGTGAATTAAAAGTTTAGCCTTATCACCTTTAGGTACAAAGTAAATAGCTTGCTCTACTTTTTCAGCGGTAGCTTGTTCTGGTTTAATAGTTACCTGCTCAAATTCTCCCAATATTTTTTGAGACAATTCTACAATTGTTTTAGGCATAGTAGCCGAAAAGAAAAGCGACTGACGTTTTGCGGGTAATTTGGCGATGATTTTTTTTACATCGTGTATAAAACCCATATCAAGCATTTGATCTGCCTCATCTAAAACTACGTGTTCCAAATCTCGTAAGGAAATAAACCCTTGGTTCATTAAATCTAACAAACGACCTGGAGTAGCAATTAGTACTTCTACACCTTTACGTAAGGCATCTGTTTGCTTTCCTTGCTTTACGCCACCAAAAATTACGGTGTTTTTGATACCTGTAAAACGGGCATAGGCTGTAAAACTCTCGCCAATTTGGATGGCTAATTCTCGCGTTGGAGTAACAACTAAGGCTTTTATCTTTCGTTTACCTACGCCGCTATTGTTGGTGTATAAGTGATGTAAAATGGGAATACCGAAGGCTGCTGTTTTTCCAGTTCCTGTTTGTGCAACGCCTAAAAGGTCTTTACCTTTTAGTAATATCGGAATTGATTTTTCTTGTATTGGAGTAGGATTTTCGTAACCTTCTGAAGCTAAAGCTTTCAAAATAGGTTCTGCAATCCCTAATTCTTTAAATGTCATGTATTTTATAATAAGCCACAAAGGTAGGGGAATAGTTCGGATTTATAAGTTTTTAAGAGTTTGATCTATAGTATTCATCTACTGTGGCCTGTAAGAAGCACTTAACATGCGGTTCAAAGTGGAATATAGACGTGTGCCGTTACGTATTTTGCAAGTAGTGAAAAGGAGTAAGGTTACTTAGAAGCAATAAAGTGCGGTACTACTACCATCATGAACAAAGAACACATGAGGTTGTGCCAGTACCGCACTGTACTACTATTGTATACAGATGCAGCCTTAACTGCTGCTATACTCTAATTGTGGCTAATGATAAAATAATCTGCCTGTAATAATGGCGTTCTATTATCAAATTCAAAATCTATAAATTGAGCGTCGTCTTCCTCAAGTTTTGTCTTTACAGTACTTCTTCCAATTTCTCTATCGGTAGCATCAAAAGCTTTTAGCTTAAGCTTTTTATCAAAAGCTTTGTCTGCGATAAGGTATACGGTAACCTTTTTTATATGGGTAGTATCATTATAGAACTTTTCTGTTCTCCCAATTTCAAATGTTTTCAAAAATGTTGTGTCCGATAGTACTTTGGCTTGGTTGATACTTTTATCATACCCCGAAGTTAAACCTTTAAAAGCTTCTCCGAGACCTTCGCTAGCAGATTCTAAAGCTTCTTTACCATCAGTCTTTAGCGCATCTCCTGCGCCTTTTAGTAGTTTAGATTTTATAGAAACAAGGGCATTACCTTCTTCTTCTGCTTTTATTTTTTTCTCTTCAGTACTCAAGCAAGAGGCTAGTAGTAAGGTCAGGGACGCTGTAATAGCAGTAAGTTTTAGGTTTCTCATTTTAGTCTGGTTTTTTGTTTGTAATCGGTTTTTATATGCTTGTCAACAAGGGTATTAACGCAATAATAGGGTATCTATTTTATAAAATAGGTGTAAATTCCATAGTATTAGGAGTAACACCACATAGTTGTGAGGCTATAGGTGCTAAACTAATCGTGCGTTTTTGCAGATGCTGCTACCAAGCGGTTAATTTCAGAGAGCTCAGCTTCTGTAAGGTCGCGGTACTTCCCGACTTCTAGATCTAACTCTACATTCATAATCCGCACACGCTGCAAACGCTTAACGCGATAGTCTAAATGATCACACATTCTTCTAATCTGTCGGTTTAGTCCTTGCGTCAAAATAATACTAAAGGTGTATTTATCTATGCGCTCTACTTTACAAGGCCTAGTTACCGTGTCTAGTATAGGTACTCCGCTACTCATTTGGCGTAAAAAATCAGAATTTATAGGTTTATTGACCGATACAATATATTCTTTCTCGTGATTGTTACGGGCACGGAGAATTTTATTGACAATATCGCCATCATCCGTTAGGAAAATTAATCCTTCCGAAGGTTTATCCAAGCGTCCAATAGGGAAAATACGTTTTGGGTAGTTTATAAAATCGATAATATTATCTTTCTCTACACCGGTATCTGTAGTACACACAATCCCTACAGGTTTATTAAAAGCAAGGTAGGTGTGTTTACCTTTAGGCTTTCCTATCAGTTCTCCATCTACTCTAATTTCATCAGCAATAGTTATTTTGGTTCCCATTTCAGGAACTTTACCATTGATGGTGACTCTGCCTTGGTCTATAAGCTTATCGGCTGCTCGTCTAGAGCAATAGCCAACTTCGCTTAAGTATTTGTTTATTCGGGTGGGAGTAGTCTCTGCCATTATTTTTTTGTCTGATGTAAAATTACGAGAATAAATTTAAAGTCCGGCAATAGCGGCTTCTGCGCAACGCTCGCCGTCCATTGCAGCAGAAACAATTCCGCCAGCATACCCACCACCTTCACCACAAGGAAAAAGACCTTGGATTTCTGGGTGCTCTAAATTTTCTTTTCTTGGGATGTTTACCGGAGAAGATGTTCTAGATTCTACCCCAACAATATTGGCTTCTGCGGTATAGTATCCTTTCATTTTTTCACCAAAAGCAGCGAAACCACCACGTAACCTACTACCAATTAGTTTTGGTAAGAGGGAGTGCATAGGAACCGATTTTAATCCTGGTTGATAGGATGTAGCATTTAAATCTGCCGATAGTTTTCCTTCCACGAAATCCGTCATACGTTGTGCAGGGGCGGCTTGTGTTCTACCGCCAGCGGTAAATGCCAAACGCTCTAAATCTTTCTGAAATTCTAAGCCTTTTAGAACGCCATGTTTTTCATACTTGCGCAAATCTTCATCGGCATTAATTTCTACCACAATACCCGAGTTGGCATAGAGGTTGTTTCGTTTTGAAGGAGACATCCCATTGACCACAACTTCTCCCGGTGCGGTAGCTGCCGGAACAATAAATCCGCCAGGACACATACAGAAAGAGTACACGCCTCTATTTTTTACTTGCGCTACTAAACTATAAGATGCTGCAGGTAGCAATTCATTTCTGCTGCCGGAGCAATGGTATTGAATGCTATCTATAATATGCTGCGGATGCTCTACCCGAACCCCCATAGCAAATGATTTTGCTTCTAGTGCAATTTCTTTTTTATGTAACAGGTAATAAATATCTCTAGCGGAATGGCCTGTAGCAAGAATGACACGGTTTACCGCCATTTCTGTTCCATTTTGGAGCTGAATGGCTTGTATTTTGTTATTCTGAAGGGTAAAATCTACCACACGCGTATCAAAATGAATTTCGCCACCGTGGCTAAGAATAGCTTCTCTAATATTCTGAACAATTTTAGGGAGCTTATTGGTACCTATATGTGGATGTGCATCTATCAAAATCTGCTCCGTAGCACCATGGTGTACCAAACTTTCAAAAATTCTACGAACATCGCCTCGTTTAATACTGCGGGTGTACAGCTTTCCGTCAGAATACGTACCTGCACCACCTTCGCCAAAACAGTAGTTAGAATCTTCGCCAACAATATGCTCTTGGTTAATGGCTTTTAAGTCACGACGCCTGTCTTTTACATTTTTTCCACGTTCTAGAACAATTGGTTTAAATCCTAATTCTAAACAACGGAGTGCTGCCCACATTCCTGCAGGACCAAAACCTATAATATGTACTTCTTTAGCTTTAGAGACATCTTTATAATCAAAAACGTATTCTGGAATTTCAGAAGGCTTTTCATTGATATATACTTGAAGCTTGTAATTAATATAAATTCTAGGCTTACGGGCATCAATAGATTTACGTAACACTTTTACGACGATATCTTTTTCGTCTGCACCAACATGTTTTGCTGCTTTTTTAGTAAGGATACCTTCTATAGTTTCTTCTTTTAAAGAAACGCGAAGCTGAAATGTTCTGACCATGCCACAAAATTAGTTCAATTTCTATTAAAAAGAGCACAAATATGAGCTAGGCTGTTATTGTATTGATTTTTAAAGGCTTGTTTATAATTTAAAACAAATTTTTTCAAGGGCATTTTATAAGTAGGTTTAGATAATTAGGTAACAAAAAAGTCGCTTCCTAATTTCTTAAGAAGCGACTAAAAACTAAACTATATTCGATCTAATCTAATAGGAAACAGCTACGTTTTCTCTGCATTCTTGTGCAGCCGCAACCATTTCAATTAATGCTTTTTTTGTTTCCTCCCAATGTCTAGTTTTTAAACCACAATCGGGATTAATCCATAAGTGCTCCGGAGCAATGTATTCTTTTGCTTTTGCAATCAATGCTACCATTTCTGAGCGGTCTGGAACTCTTGGTGAGTGAATGTCATAAACACCTGGTCCAATATCATTAGGGTATTTAAACTCTCTGAAGACATCTAAAAGCTCCATCTGTGATCTGGAACATTCAATCGTAATTACATCTGCATCCATCGCTGCAATATGCGCTATGATATCATTAAATTCAGAATAACACATATGTGTATGTATCTGTGTGTCATTTTTCACGCCACTAGCCGCAATTCTAAATGCTTTTACAGCCCAATCTAAGTACGCCTTCCAATCAGCCTTACGTAACGGTAAGCCTTCACGTATAGCAGGCTCATCTATCTGAATAATAGAGAGTCCTGCTTTTTCCAAGTCTACAACTTCATCACGGATGGCTAAGGCTATTTGCGTGCAAGTTTCTGCTCTTGGTTGGTCATTGCGAACAAAAGACCATTGTAATATGGTAACCGGCCCTGTAAGCATTCCTTTTACAGGTTTTTTAGTGATAGACTGTGCAAAAGAAGACCAGTATACGGTCATTGGATTTTCTCTAGAAACATCACCATAAATAATAGGTGGTTTTACGCATCTACTACCGTAACTCTGTACCCATCCAAAACTAGTAAAGGCAAAACCGTCTAACTGTTCGCCAAAATATTCTACCATGTCATTACGCTCAAACTCACCATGAACTAAAACATCTAAGCCTATATTTTCTTGAAATTCTATAGTCTCTCTAGTTTCTTTCTCTATAAAGCTATGGTAGGCTTCTGGAGTGGTATTTCCTTTTTTGAAATTAGCACGTTGGCTACGTACTTCTTTTGTTTGAGGAAAAGAACCAATTGTTGTGGTAGGATATAAGGGTAAATTCAGTGCTTTTTGCTGAATGACTTTACGCTGCGTAAAACCAATTAATCGTTGATCATCTGTCTTTGTTAACCCCTTTACCCGTTCTTTAACGGCTGGGTTATGAATACTTTTTGAAACTTTTCGTTCTGCATTGGCAGCACTGTTTTCAGAAACCTTCTGTAGCGTTTCTGTTAAGTTTACTTTCGTTATAAAGTTTCTTATCGTATTTACTTCCTCTAATTTCTGTTTTGCAAAGGCAAGCCATTGTTTTACATCGGCACTTAAGTTCACCTCATTAGTTTCTAAGTCTAAATCGCAAGGAGAGTGCAGTAAGGAACAAGAAGGTGCAATATAGAGTCTTTCTTCACCTACATGTGCAATTGCTTTTTGTATTAAAGCTAGCGAGTCTTCAAAATTGTTCTTCCAAATATTTCTACCGTCAATGACTCCTAAGGATAAATGTGTATTCTTATGTAATTTTTTTGAAGCTAAAATATCATCTAACTGCAAAGAACAACGTACTAAATCTAAATGTAAGGTGTGTACGGGAAGTTCCAATACCATATCTAGATTTTCTCCAAAACAATCAAAGTAATTAGCCAACACAATTTTAAGGTCAGGAAATTTATCAGCGATTGTTTGGTATGTATATCGTATAGCTTCACGGTCTCTATTCGTTAAATCTGTCGCAAGGAAAGGCTCGTCAAACTGTATGAATTCTACATGTAAGGCTGTTAATTCTTCTATGATTTTTAAATAGGTAGGAAGTAGATTCGCTAAAAGATCAATACGATTAAAAGAGCTTTCTTTTTCTTTGCCTAATAATAGGAATGATACCGGGCCAATAAGTACAGGTTTTGTGGTGATCCCTAAAGCCAATGCTTCCTTATATTCTTTTACAATTTTAGAATTTGCATAAGAGAATGTTTGGTGGTCATAAAATTCAGGAACAATGTAATGGTAATTGGTGTCAAACCATTTTGTCATTTCCATAGCGGTAAGGTCTATCCCATCTTTTTGGATACCTCTAGCCATCGCAAAATATAAATCTTGGGAGGTAGCATTATTTTTTTGTAACTGGTCATAACGCTTAGGAATAGCGTTTACGGTCATACACATATCTAATACTTGATCGTATAAAGAAAAGTCATTGGAAGGGATGATATCAATGCCTTTTTCTTGTTGAAGCAGCCAATTTTCAGTTCGGATGTTTTTTGCAGTTTCTTCTAATTCGGTCAATGTTGCTTTGCCAGACCAATAGTTTTCTAATGCCTTTTTAAGCGCTCTGTTGCTACCAATTCTTGGGTAACCTAAATTTGTTGTTTTCATTACTACCTGTTTTGTGTATTAGATATTATGTCTTTACAAAATTACTTTTTATCATATTTATATCTGAATAATTGAATTAGATAAGTTTATTTAGCTGTTTTAAGGTTGTTGTTTAGATAAAATGAAATATTTTTGTTGGAGAATCGTACCTCACTAGAAAATTTATCTATGGAAAATTTAGATCTGACAGATTTAGCACTACTCAAATTGCTACAAGAAAACTCCAACTACACCACAAAAGAGATTGCTGCACGTGTAAATTTATCTGCAACACCGGTATATGAGCGCTTGAGAAAATTAGAAAAAGAAGGATATATTAAAAAATATGTTGCACTACTAGATGCTGAGAAGTTAGGAAGAGAATTGATCGTGTTCTGTAATATAACCTTGAAACAACATACCAAAGTAATTGGTAATAAATTTGTAACAGATATTATTGCATTGCAAGAGGTAACGGAATGTTATAATATTTCTGGAGATTATGATTTTATGCTTAAAGTATTGGTAAAGAACATGAAAGATTATCAAGATTTTGTAATTAATAGTTTAGGTTCTGTAGAAAATATAGGTAGTGCCCATAGTACTTTTGTTATAGGAACCATAAAACATACTAATAATGTACCCCTGTAATTAGCTTACATAAAAGATAATTCTACGAGTTTTTCTTCAATCACCGCAAATTCGGTGAGCAGTTTACATTCATCAATAGGCTTAAAGATAAAGTGAATAGGATCTGCTTTGTGTGCTCTTACAATAGTAGCTTGGTCAGAATTACCTGTTAGAAATACAATAGGAATGTTGTATTTTTCTTTGATAATTTCTGCAACCTCTATGCCATCTAGTCCTGGGCCAATACCAATGTCCATTAAAATAACGTGGGGCTTGAAATCTTCTAATACAAGTAATGCTTTATCTGCATTATTAGCGGTTTTAACCGTGTGTTCTCCGCAGCCTAGAAGTATTTCTTCCAGAAACATTTGGATGATAAAATTATCTTCGACGATGAGTATGCTGCATTTCATAATTATGAGAGTTCTTGGATTTCTTGAAAAGTGATAATAAAAGCGGTCCCACTTTGTAAGTTGTCTTTTTCTATATTACCATTAAGTTGTAAAACCAACTTATGAACTAGCTTAAGTCCTAACGTGTCTGTATCTCTAAATTTTACTGTTTTAGGAAATCCTTTCCCATTATCATTTATATGCAGCAGGAAAGAATTGTTCGCTTGTTTTTTTAAGGATATGCCTATGGTGCCTATATCATCACTGAATGCATACTTTAAAGCATTTGTAACAAGTTCATTGATAATTAAGCCTAATGGAATAGAAGTATCTATATTAAAGTAAATTTCATCAACCTCTAGGTCTAGCGTAATTTTATTCGTACTTCCTTTCATAGAAATGATCAATCCATTCACCAATTGCTGCAAGTAATCAGCATAATTTATTTTACTTAAATCGTCACTTCTGTAAAGGCTTTCATGTAATAGCGCCATAGATTTAATACGGTACTGACTGTATTTAAGCATACTTTTTACCTCTTCATCTTGAATGTATCGCGATTGTAGGTTTAGTAAGCTGGTGATTACCTGAAGGTTATTTTTAACTCTGTGGTGTATTTCTTTTAGTAGCGTATTTCTTTCTTCTAAACGCAGGTTTATGGCATTGTTTAAAGAAGAAATGTGCTTGTTTTTGTAATATAAATTATGAATGGTAAACATGAAAAATAGGAGTCCTAAATTTAAAAAGATAGAAAAGTAAATAGTATTTTTTTTGTTAGCTTTTATTTTGCGTTGTACTTCTGGAGAATGCATCGTGGTGTATAAGGTCCAATCAGACATACCCGCAATGGTTATTTTTTTTACGTTGTAAACGGGATTTCCGAAATCATCTTTTTGTGTTAGATCTACAGTAGATTTTGTGTATAGTTCATTTTTTCGGGCTTCATTGTAAAATATTTCGTTGGCATTATTCAGGATGTTAATATTTTGAGATCCAATACCATTTAACCAACTGGCAGCATTAAGATTAAGGCCTACAATACCTAATAAATTGTTGTCTGCATCAAAAAGCTTTGTAAAGAAACGCACGGTAGGCCGGTAAGGTATTTCTATAATGTTGTTTTCTATATTAAGGTCTATATTAGAAACAAATGTTTGTCCTTTTTTTAACTTTAGGGTTTTCTGAACGTAGTAGCGATTAGACTTGTCTTCTAAGTATTTATGCTCATAAATAGACACGCTATTGTACATATTTTCTACCTTAAGAATTTCTTTTCCTTCAGGATCAATAATACGCGCTTGAAAATAGTCCTCTTCGTTTTTTAGAAAATAATAAAAAAGTGTATCTACTTCCTGAAATGAGCCTTTTTTGTTGTAATTAGCTTCAATAAGATCTTTGAAAAAAAGTACTTTCTTCTCACTCGTCTCATATAAGTTTATTAAATGTTCATGGGCAGAGGTAAGATCTGCTTCCGAATCTGCTAATTCTATCGCTAATAAATTTTTCTCGAACTTATTTATTCTAATTATCGTAATTGCCCAAATTGCTACACTCAAAATGACAAATAATGCGATGGATATTGCAATTAATTTCTTACTCATAAAACCTCTTCAGGATCAACAATGTAATTTTTTAAAAGTTGGGGAGAACAGTAATAATACTATAAAAATATAAAATTAACAAAAAAAAGACTACAAAAATTAAAATATATATTTCATTTAATGTGGTCTATAAGATTTGTTAGGTGCTGCTTGTAAACCAGAATTAGAGTGTACGCTACATTCCATCCAAAGAAAACTACGTTTCGGTAGTCTTTTGTTTTTTTACCCGAGGTATAATTTCAAATTTGTGTAAGAACTATTTAAAATAGATAACTTTATGATTTGAGGTTCGCTGCTTAGCTTTTGCTATTTTTGGAAACAGTGCTCTTATTTCCTAAGTCAGGGAGTGAAGATTATAAATCGTTTTTTTAATGATTTAACAAATTTTGAAATGAAACAAGTATTAAAAATTGTACTAAGAGGTATTCTAATAGGCGTCTGTATTGTAATTATAGATGTGGGGATGAGTATTTTGTTAGGGAACGCTGTGAGTTTTGATGCGCAGTTTATGAGCAACTTACAGTATTACTTTATTTATTCCATCACCTTAACATTATTAAATACACTTTTCTTTAGGTATTTAAATGATAAAGTGGTTTGGGTTAGATTTAAAAAGTTTAGGCTAATTATTGGAGCCTTAGGAGGAGTTTTGTTAACCATGTTAGCTGTTTTTTTAATTCGATTTGCTATAGAGGTACTTTTTGGAGGAGAAAGTTGGAGTACTTTTATTTGGAGTGAAAACCCTAGGTTCTATATTTTCTGCTTGTTAATTACCTTGTTGGTTACCCTTATTTTTCATGCGGTTTATTTTTATAGACTTAGTCAGAATAAAAAAGTAAAAGAACAGAAAATTATAGCCAGTACGGCATCGGCTAAGTTTGATGCTTTAAAAAATCAATTAGATCCTCATTTTCTATTTAATAGTTTAAATGTACTAACGAGTTTAATAGATGAAGACCCGCATCAGGCACAAAAATTTACCACCTCCCTATCAAAAGTATATCGGTATGTGTTAGAGCAAAAAAATAAGGATTTGATCTCTGTAGATGAGGAATTGCAGTTTGCAAAAACCTATATACGCCTATTAAAAATGCGCTTTGAAGACAGTATTATATTTGAAATTCCAGACCAAGCTAGTAATGCAGAGGCAAAGATCGTTCCTTTATCCCTGCAATTATTGCTAGAAAATGCGGTAAAGCATAATGTGGTTACTTCAGAACGGCCTTTACATCTTCGTGTATTTGAAGAAAACGGACAATTAGTGGTGAGTAATAATTTGCAAGAGAAGCAAGTAGTTAAAAAGAGTAGTGGTGTGGGGTTAAAAAACATCCAAGAGCGCTATAACATATTATCCAATAGGAAGGTGGCTATTCTTAAAACAACTTCAGATTTTAGAGTAGAACTTCCGATGTTAACAAAACAGGTTTCTATGAAGGAAACGCAGAAAGATTATCTAGAAGATAAAAGATATCAAAAAGCAAAGGAGCGGGTAGATAAAATAAAAGGATTCTATGGAAACTTGATGTCTTATTGCATTGTCATTCCTATTTTAATATTCGTAAATTATAACACTACAAGCTTCCCTTGGGTACTATTTCCGGCCTTGGGTTGGGGTTCTGGCCTCGTTGCGCATGGAATGGAAGCCTATGGCTACAATCCGTTATTTGGACGTAACTGGGAAGAGCGTAAGATGCGAGAATATATGGATGATGACCAATTTTGAGCGCAAATAACAATTCAGCATTAAAAATGCACAACTCAGTATCTTGTATTTAGAGAAAAGACAAGATAGTAACATCTTTGAAGTATCAAATAACTAAATAACTACAAATGAACAATTCAGATACCGATACTAAATATTTTAGAGCCAAAGAACGTGTAGAAGCTATAAAGGCTTTTTATAACAAAGTTTTTAAATACATAGTAGCTATTGTAATTACCGGGAGTATTAACTATTACCTGAATGAATGGAGCAATCCTTGGTTTTTATGGGTAGTCTTAGGTGTTTCTATAGCCACAGCCGTAAAAGCGATAAAACTTTTTGGATACGATGTACTTATGGGGAGAAATTGGGAGCAGCGTAAAATAGATGAGTTCATGAAAGAAGAAGAGACTAAGAAAAGATGGGAATAGTAATACAAAGCTGAAAAACAACACTACAGATGAAAACATCCATGACACAAGAAGGTAAGAGAGAAAGAGCAGAACAACGTATTAAAGCTTTAAAAGGTTTTTATATTCACTTAACAGTGTATGTCCTAGTTAATATTATGATTAGTACAGTAAGCGTTATAGGGAACATGAACTCAGGAGATAGTTTTATAGAGGCATTTACCACTTTTGGTACTTTCTCTACCGCTATATTTTGGGGTATAGGGGTCTTTTTTCATGGAGCAAAAGTGTTTAAATTTAATCCGTTCTTTAGTAAAGAATGGGAGGAAAGAAAAATTAAGCAGTATCTAGAAGAAGATACTAATGAAATTGGTAAATACAACTAATATGGATCTTGATAAAAGAACTAAATTAGAACGAGCTCAAAAACGAGTTGCGACAATAAAAGGTTTTTATGACCATCTTACGATCTATTTAATTATAAATGTCTTATTGTTTATTTTTAAAGGAAAATTTATCATTACCCTGTTGAGTGAAGAAGCCTTAGGTAATCCTCAAATCTTAAATTGGATTGATTGGAATGTTTATGGTACACCAATTATTTGGGGAATAGGTGTATTGATTCATGGCCTCATCGCTTTTAAAATCAGACCAAGTTTTTTGACGAACTGGGAAGCGAAGAAAATTAAAAAATATATGAACGAAGAACAGGAATCTTCTAGTAGCTTATAATGGAAAAAAAGGGATTGTAGTATTTTGCAACCCACTAATCACCCTTAAAATAAAGACCAAAAAAAGACCAAATGAAAACAATTATTATTGAAGATGAAAAACCATCAGCGAGAAGATTAAATCGATTGCTTGAAGATCTAGGTGTTGAGGTTTCTGTGCTTTTGCATTCTGTTGAAGAGGCTATAAATTGGTTTCATAATAATGAACATCCCGATTTAATTTTCTTAGATATTCAACTTTCAGACGGACTTTCATTTGAAATTTTTGAAGCCGTAGAAGTTAAAAGTGCTATCATTTTCACCACTGCTTTTGATGAATATGCACTCCAAGCTTTTAAGTTAAACAGCATTGATTATTTGTTAAAACCAATCGATGATGAGGACCTGGAAATTGCCGTCAAAAAGTATCAATCTTTAGCGCCAAAAAAAGAGAAATTAATGCTTGATTTTGAGGATATAAAAAAGCTCCTTGTTAACCCTGTAGAGCGCGAGTTTAAAAAACGTTTTACAACCAAAGTGGGGCAGCACCTAAAAATCATAAATGCAGATGAAGTAGAATGTTTTTACAGTGAGAATAAAGGTACGTATGCGGCGACTACTGAAGGCAGAAATTACCTTTTAGAAACTACCTTAGAGAATTTAGAAGAAGACCTAGATCCAAAAATATTTTTCAGAGTAAGTCGCAAATTTTATGTCAATGTCAATTGTATAAAAGATATTGTATCTTACACAAATTCTAGGCTGCAAATCAAATTAATGAAGTTTAATGAGCAAGAAATCATCGTAAGCAGAGAGCGTGTTCGTGATTTTAAGCTTTGGTTGGAGTAGTATGTGTTAATAAACTGGATTTAAATAGTTTAAATATTTAAAAAAGTCACTATAGGTTTTTCTTATAGTGGCTTTTTTGATGCCTTTTGCTTATTCATCTACCCGATTGTCATCAAAAGCAGATGGCAAAAGTTTCGGGATTAGTTTAATGAAAATAGGAAGCAAAACAGCACCGCCTGGTAAGATAAAAATGGCTAAGGATGGAATGCTTTTAAAGATATCTAGAAGCTGATTTTGGACTTTTTTCTTCTCCTCTTCCGTAAGATCTTTTACGGTAGATTTTGATAAAAGGGCGACTAATTCTTTGCTTTCAGAAAGCTCTTTTTGCAATCTTTTACTATTTCTTAATATCAATTTATTTACAATTTTAGACATGCTATCGTAAAACTGAACCGCTAAATTGTTGTTTTTTAAATGTGGAATTTGGCGTGTATTTTGTTCAAAAAAAACAGCCACTTCTTCAATAGATTTTAGGATGGCTTTAGACGGTATTCCAAGGTCTTTTCCGATACCAAAAATGAACTCAGATTCTTTGTATTCTAGCGACTGATCTTCCCACACTGTTAAGCAAGCAACATCTAGAAAATAGGTGTTTTCTCGCGGTGTAAAATTGTTAATTAACTTACGTCTATAGGTGCCGTCAAAACTATCTTGGGTGCTGTCAATAAATGTTAAAGACGATTCAAAAAGCTGTGCTAATTTTGCGTCGGTTTTATTTTTTTGCTTAGAACTTAAAGTATGGTAAATTATGTTTATCGTAATGTACTCTAACTTTTCTGCATGCTTTTTTGGGTCTGATTTTAGCTCTAAATAGTTCTTAAAAGTTAAGACATCAATGTATAATAATGAGTTTGTAATAATGCTATTGAAATTCTTACTGATGACATTATCGTCTAAATAAATTCTAGATTCAATGAGTTTTTCGAGCTGCGAGGAGGTCTTTTTTCCAGTTAAAATTTTGTTTAAAAATGAAATTTTATTGATGCCCAGTTGGTTATAAAACTCAAATATTTCTTCTAAAAAACTAGAGAAAGTTACCGTTTTACTTTTCTGTCTATAGGTAAAATATAAGGCGGTAAGTAAATTAATTTTTGCTTTTTCATCTTCAGAAAGGGGATGTTCTGGATGTATAAATTCAGGAATGCTTACGTTAATTCCGTAAATGAATCCAATGTTTTTTAAGTGTGCATATAGTTCATCAAAGTTATCATAAAGCTCATGATAATCTTTTACAAGGTGTCCAAATTTATCTATCCAACCTGATGCTGAAGGGTTCATTGATCAATCATTTTCAAGCTACAAAATTACTACAAAACTAATTAGTATATCCTACTGAAGTAGAGAATCTTAGTTCCTTTAAAAATCATGTTAACATATTTTTAACATTTAAAACCAAACCCTACTTTCATTTTCTCGTAAGTGTTGAGGAATAAATAATCTAAAAATTTAAATCATGAAAAACACAAAAACGTATTTTGGTCTAGCACTTCTTGCCATTGCAGGTGTCATTTTAGTTGCAGCAGATCATATTGATGCTCCTTCTTCTAAAGGAACATCGGCAGATATTGCCGATTTCTATGCCTTTGAGCCAACTACAGGTTCAGACAATACCGTATTTATTATAGACTTACAATCAAGCGTATTGCCAGATTTGGCTTATGGAACATTCGATGAAAATGTACTTACTGAGATTAATATAGATTTGGATGGTGACCTAGTAGAAGATAAAGTAATTCAAGCAATACCTAGAGGTGGTATCATGTATTTCTTTGGTCCTGTGGCTCCATCACAAAAAGGATTAGATAGTCAAGTAGCAATAGATGCGCCTTTAGGGAGTGTAGAAATTTCTGAGGCTTCTGCAAAAACTACGACAACAGCCTCCGGAGTAAAATTATTTGCCGGGCCTAGACAAGATGCCTTCTTTTTTGACTTTTTTCAATTCAACGCTGTAATTGGGGGCAATGCTCCTTTGGGCTTTAAGGAGGCTTCTGAAGCAGAAGATACCTTTGAAGGTGCCAACACCATGTCAATAGTAATAGAAATTCCTAATGCTATGCTGGGCACTACTACCGCTAAAAATGCTTTGGGTCTTGAAGTATATAAGACTTGGGTTACTTCAAATAAAAAACAATAATAATCTATCATTTTAAATTATATACTTATGAAATTTTCAAATATACTATACGCGTGTTCTTATGTCTTAGCGGTTTCTTTTTTCACTTCTTGTAATAATGACGATGACAACCAAAGTACCATGTTACCCGATGCAAATGCAGATTTTTCAGGAACCTATTCTCAGGTAGATCATATGGGAAGACCCGGAATAAATACTGTTTTAAGTGCAGATGATGCAACAAAAGATAGTCAGAATAGAACCTTGCCAGCAGATATGGCAGTAGCCTTTCAGGCTAGTTTTGAAGCTAGATTAGAAGCATATCACGATGTATATGCTACTATATTAGGTGCGGACCCTGCAGCCGTAAATTATGAGAACAATATTTTAGGTCTAGACGTAGCCACTTTAACAGGTTATTTGGCCGCAGATGTTTTAGAAGTGGCTCCTAATTTACCTACTACATATTTTAATCCAGGTACAGATGCAGATATGGATGGAAGAATCCTTGTGCCAGACGGAGACGAGGTGGCTTTAACCGGGAGAACTATTCAAGATGATGTTATTGATGTGTCCTTAATTCTTTTATTCGGAGGAATGGAAGGGGATCGTTTTAGTGGACAAGACACAGATGGTGATGGTATGGCAGATTTGCCAAGACTAACTTCTGATGGTGTTAGTATTACGGCTAACCCTACAACTACCTTTCCTTATTTAGGAAATCCTGAATAAGGTACTATGAAGAGGAGCTACAAGAGGGTGTAAAAACCCTCTTGTAATTTAAAATTTAAGCCTAATTACAAATAAACCACCCTATGAAATTTAGCATCCTAACCTTAATTTTTCTTGTAGTGCTTTCTTGCAATCCAAAAGAGAATAGCATCATTACTAAAGCGGAAGATTATAACGCTTACTTACCTTCTATAGCACCCAAAACAACATCAAAATATTTTGAACTTTGGAATGCTAAGATTAAACCAGACAGTATTCAAATCACCAGTTTTGGTATCGTTGCAGGACAATATGAAGCCTATTTTAAAGCAACAGGAGATATCTCTTACTTAAAAAAATCGGAACAAGCCTTAGAAAAAGCTGTAGCTATTGCCGCCACAGGAAGAGCGGGCTATCGTAGAGCATTGGCACGTAATTATATCGCACAACATCGTTTTAAAGAAGCTTTGGTTCAAGCGAATGAAGCAAGGGCAATTGGTTCGGGGTTACGAGATACCCAAAATCTTTTATTTGATGTGCATATGGAACTCGGGAACTATACATTAGCAAAAAACTACTTGGATAGTATTACCGATATTACGAATTTTGATTTTTTAATTCGTGCCGCAAAATGGAACGATTATAGAGGAGATTTGGCAACGACTATTAATTACATGGAACAGGCGAAAGATAAAGCCGAAAAAACCTATACAAAGGCTTTAATCTTATGGTCTTACACCAACCTTGCGGACTACTACGGACATGCAGGCAGACTTTCTGATTCCTACAAATACTATTTAAAATCTTTAGCATTAGATGCAGAGAATGCCTATGCAAAAAAAGGAATCGCTTGGATTGTTTTTTCTCATGAAAAAAATCCGAAGGAAGCTTTACGAATTTTAGATTCCGTGACTAAAAACTACCATGCGCCAGATTATTACTTACTAAAGGCAGAAATAGCAGCGTATATGGATAATACGGAAATGAAACTCCTCAATATAGATGAATACATTAAGAGCGTAAAAAATACGTCTTATGGAGAAATGTACAATGGGTATACGATCAATCTACATTTAGAGGAAACCAAGCAATGGGATAAGGCTTTAGAATTAGCGAAAAGAGAAGTAATTAATAGACCTACACCAGAATCCTATCATTTTTTAGCGTCTAGTTACTTAAAACTAGGGCAAAAGAAAAAAGCTTTAGCTATTGTCACAGAGCATATAGAAGGAAAGTCTTACGAGCCGGCACTACTTTTTACCTGTGCTGAAATTTACAAAGCCAACGGATTAACTAAAAAGGCGCATGCGCTTAAGACGGAGTTGTTAGGTGCGGTGTATGAATTAGGACCTAGCTCAAAAGAAAAAATAGAATCACTTTAAAGATTAATTATGTATAAAATTTTCGTCCTATTATGTTGTTTTCAAATGGTTCAAAGTAGCTATTCACAAACAGTGAAGGGAAAACTGATTGACGCAAGAAGCAATCCTATTGAAGGGGCGTATATTTTAAATATACATTCTGAAAAGCACACTCATAGTAATGAGTTAGGCTATTTTAAATTAGAGGATAATGAAGTAGGAGATACGCTTCGTATTGGAGCTTTAGGCTATAAAAAACTAAATTTTGTTATTCAAAATCTTACGGACAACCAGCGCATCGGTATTCAATTGATAGAAGAATCTTTTGAGTTAGATGAGATTGTTATTAGACCAACATTAAATGGGTTAAATGTAGTTTCGGCTATAGATTTAAAAACAACACCTGTAAAATCATCACAAGAATTATTACAGAAAGTACCCGGGTTAATTATTGGTCAGCATGCAGGGGGCGGAAAAGCAGAGCAGTTATTTTTAAGAGGTTTTGATATTGATCATGGAACAGATATCGCTATTTCTGTAGATGGTATGCCCGTAAATATGGTTTCTCATGCGCATGGCCAAGGGTATGCCGACCTACATTTTGTAATTCCAGAAACCTTAGATCAAATAGATTTTGGTAAGGGTCCTTATTATGCTGGTAAAGGTAATTTTGCAACGGCTGCTTACGTAGACTTTACGACTAAAAAGCATTTAGATAAGAGTATGCTTCGGTATGAAGTAGGAGATTTTGGATGGAACAGGGCCTTAGGAATGTTTAATTTGGTGAATTCCGATACAGACCATGCCTATGTAGCTACCGAATTAACGCAATTTGATGGCGCTTTTGATTCGCCTCAGAATTTTTCAAGACTCAATCTTTTTGGGAAGTATAGTACCCAATTTAAAGATGCAAGCACATTAGCTATTTCTGCATCACATTTTACCAGTACCTGGGATGCTTCGGGTCAAATACCCGAACGTGCTGTGGCTAGCGGATTAATTTCAAGATTCGGAGCTATAGATGATACGGAAGGTGGTACTACTAGTAGAACTAATCTTAACGCTTCATTGCTTAAAATTATGGATGAGGAGACTTTTATAAAATCAAATGTGTTCTATGCCAACTATGCATTTGAATTGTATTCTAATTTCACCTTCTTTCTAGAGGACCCAGAAAATGGTGATCAGATAAAACAGTTTGAAGATCGCGATATATTTGGATTTAATTCGGAGCTACAAAAGAATATGACTTGGGGTACTTCTGAGGTATTGCTAAAAGCAGGAGTAGGGCTAAGGGCAGATTATAACAACGATGTAGAATTATCGCATACCTTAAATAGAAAAACAACAATAGAAAATATACAGTTAGGGAGCATCAAGGAAACCAATAGCTTTGCTCATGCAAGTCTAGATTATACCTTAGGCAATTGGACTATAATTCCGGGATTGCGATTAGATTATTTCAACTTCCAATATTCAGATGATTTACAAGAATCGTATTCCAATACGTCAGAGAATAAGGCTTTTCTAGCGCCAAAGCTAAATGTGTTGTATTCTAGCAATCCGGAGCTACAAGTATTCCTAAAATCAGGAATAGGGTATCATTCCAATGATACGCGCGTGGTGGTTGCAGCAACCGAAGAAGAAACACTTCCTGCAGCATATGGGGTAGATTTTGGAGCACTTTGGCGCCCTACACCCAAAGTATTCTTAAATGCAACTGCCTGGTATTTGTATTTAGAACAAGAGTTTGTTTATGTGGGAGATGCAGGTATTGTAGAACCTAGTGGTAAAACAGAACGTTTTGGAGTGGATTTTGGTGTGCGTTATCAATTAACCGATTGGTTGTTTTTTAATACAGATCTAACCTTGACAAAAGCACGAAGTATAGAAGAAGCTACTGGAGAGGATTATATTCCGCTTGCACCAGATTTTACGATGGCAGGAGGGTTCAGCGTGCTTAATTTAGGACGGTTCTCAGGAGGTATCAATTATCGTTTTATAGATGACCGACCAGCAAATGAAGATAATTCTATTGTTGCAGAAGGGTATTTTGTTAGCGATGTAAAGCTTGACTATCAAGTTTCTAAAAATTTAGGAATTGGTATTACAGTAGAGAATTTATTGGATACAGAATGGAATGAAACTCAATTTGCAACAACATCAAGGCTCCAGAATGAAATAACACCCGTAGAAGAAATTCATTTTATTCCTGGAACGCCATTTTTTCTAAAAGGAAGTTTAACATATACTTTTTAAATAAAACGCAAAAGGCAGTGGTTGCTTTTGTTTTTAGGTTGAAGCCTCGTAATTGAAAAATTACGAGGCTTTTTTGTTGAAGTGTATTATTTCAAAGATAAACGGTAAAACCTAGTCTGGAGATTTCTCGTAAGTAGTTTTAATTGAGATACCTACTATTAATTTTAAACCTATTAAACTATGATTTATTTTATACTCATCTTAGAACTATACATTGTATTGCATTTAAGCCTCGTAGTGTACCTAGCGCAAAAAAAACTTAATGAAGAAATTAAGTTGGCTAATTTTTATACGACTAAAACCAAAAAGTAGTACTAAAGGAAGTCCATTAGCGTAAGAATTAATTTCAGTTTCTATAGCGATATAATTCATAGCTTTGGCGGGTCAATATTTGTTGGAGGATGCGAGGAAATGAAATTGCAATTGTTTTAGTATTACTATTCTTTTTTAAAGGATACAGTCAAGAAGTTGCGCAAGATTCAACAAAAAATCTGAATGTAACCATCTTCCCTGTGGCTTTTTATACGGCAGAAACAGATTTTGGCTTTGGAGCTTTAGGCGTAGCGTCTTTCTGGATGAAAAATCAACCTAGAACTACAAGAGCTTCTTCCTTACAATTAGGGGCTAGTTATACCACTAAAAATCAAATATTAATTTACGTTCCTTTTGAGCTATATACGCATGAAGAAAAATGGCGGTATGTTGGAGAAGTGGGCTATTATAGATATGTCTATAATTATTTTGGACAAGGAATAGCTAGTAAGGAAAGTAATTTGGAAACTTATGAGGTGAGTTTTCCAAGAGTTCGGCTTTCCGTTTTAAGACAAGTACTTCCTAATATATCTGCAGGTCTTAGTTATGAATTGGATGATTTTAAAAATTTAAAAGCAGCAGAAGGTGGTGTTCTAGGAACTTCAGAGGTTATAGGGAAAGAAGGCGGAGCAGTTTCTAATATAGGAGCCGTGGTACATTATGATTCTCGGGATCATATTTTTTATCCTACCAAAGGGTTCTTTATCCAAGCCAGTTATTTTGTTTCTTCGAGTTTATTAGGTTCTAGTTTTAATTACAACAAGTTTATTCTAGATAATAGATTCTATCAAAAAGTAGGCAAAAATCAAGTGTTGGCGGCAAATTTATTTTTGGGTACTGCCTCAGATGGAATGCCTTTTTTAGATCAATTTACCTTAGGAGGTAAAAGAACACGAGGAATTAATAGCAGGCGCTATCAAGATAATTCTGAAGCTAGTTTTGCCTTAGAGTATCGTTTTCCAATTATCAATAGGATTGGTGGTGTTGTTTTTGGTTCTACGGGTACCGTTGCTCCTAATTTAGACGATGTCTTTTCCTCGCCTTATAAAAATTCAGGAGGTGTAGGACTTCGCTATATAATCAATAAAAGAGATGGTGTACGTATTCGAGCCGATTACGGAAGGTCTAGTGAAGGCGGTATTTTTACCTTCACCATCAAAGAAGCTTTTTAATTACATAAATTTTCGAATCAATACCGGAAGCAGCAACAAATCTAAAAGTAGTGCTGTAAATAATGTAGCGCTGATAAGCAGTCCTATAATTAAACTAGGATTGTGAATAGAAAACAATAAGGTCATAAATCCAAAAAAGAGTAGTAGTGTGGTAATAATTAACGCTCTACCCGTTTCTAAGAAGGTAGTTTCTAAAGCACGTTCTTTGGTCAACCCTTTAGAGATAGCAATTTTATACTTGCCTAAAAAATGTATGGTATCATCTACAGCAATACCAAATACAATTGCAAATACGATAGATACAGGGGCATCTAACGGAATGTTTAGAAAGCCAAGTAAGGCGCCGGCAAATAGTAGCGGAACCATATTAGGGATCAAAGAGATGATGACGAGTTTTATATTTTTGAATAAGAAAGCCATAATAATCCCCACCAACAGCAAGCCCATTAGCAAGCCTTGAAATAAACTAGCTTGAATATAAGAGGCATTTTTATCCATGAGCATACCCTTACCGGTAACTCTAAAGTTTACGATACTCGTATCAATATGTGTAGCAACAAAAGCATCAATTTTATCATACGTTTTTACCAGACTATCCGTGCCAATATCAAGAACATTAGCAATAATTCTAGCTTTGGTTTTACTGCTGTCCGTAAACTTATCTAATTGTTGTCGCGCATATCTAGAAGCATCCTTTTTATAGTTGTCAAATTCCTTTTGTGTATCGGGTAAGACAAAAAAAGCGGTTTTGTTTAAATGGTTTGCTTTGTTTAGTGCTTTAAAAATTGAATTTACAGAGCGTATGTTATCTACATTTTCTGTTTCTTGAAGCAGTTGATTTACTTTTTCAATTTCTTGGGCTACAGCAAAATCTGTAACCTTATAGCCTTGTTTTGTTTGCACGGCCAATTCTATGGTTCTAAAACCAGAATATTCATTTTGAAAAAAAGCAAAATCTTCTGCAATCTTACTATTGTTAGGTAAGCTAGTTTTAAAAGTGTAGTTCGTGTTTACTAGGCTTAGACCATACACACAAACTACCGTAAAAATAATACTGACGCTTATGATGCTCTTTGGTTGCGCCATCGTAAAAGCATTCATTTTTAACAAGTACTTTTGCCAGAAAGTCGACTTGCTTTTTTTAGGGAGGAGGGTTGAATTTTTAAAGATCAGGACTAGAGAGCTGGTAAAGAAAACTACGGTAATATAAGCGATAAGTACGCCAATGGCAGAGTTCACACCAAAATCTCTAATACCCACCAATTTCGAAAATAGTAAGGATAAAAAGCCTATAGCCGTAGTCACAGAGGTTAATAAAGTAGATAAACCCACTTCTTTTAATGACTGTACAATTGCAGTTTGTCGCGCAACTCCTACTTTAATTTTTTCCAGAAAATTATCAAGGATATGTATAACATCCGAAGTACCCACAATAAGCATTAGAATAGGGTAGAAGGCCGCCAAAGCACTGAGCTCTTTTCCCAATAAAGATAGGGTGCCTAGAAAAATTAACAAGGCTACAAATATGGATATTAGGGTGATAAATACAATTGCGGTACGTTTATAAATAATGTAGAGTACAATAAGCACTAGTATCAGGGAAACAATTGAAGTAACCGTCAGCTCTCTTTTTTGCATTTGCACTAAGGCTTCATAGAATGAGGTTCTCCCCATTAAGTGGTTGGAACTAAAGTTATGTTCACTTAATAAGGTTCTTGTAGCATCTAATAAAGTTACAGATTGCTGATATTCTAAATTATCTTCGGTCTCTAGAAAGACTACTAAGGAGTGTGCATTTTGATCAATGAAAGAACCAATGAAAAAATTGTCTTCTTGTATTTTTTCCCAATCAGCGGTATATTGTGTTTCGTCATCAATATGCAACACGGGGAGCTTTGTATAGCCAAAAGAAGTTTTTAGCGGATAGGATAAACTAGTTAAAGAATTAGCTTCCGTGACATAAGGCAATGATTTTGCAGCAAGGGTAAACTGGTCAAAATTTTCTAAAAACTCTTTATCAAAAATACCTCCTTCATTTTCTACAGCCACCAACAAGAAGTTATCATCGGTAGAAAAGTCTTTTATGAATGCTTCGTAAAATAATAAATCATCATCACCTGTTGGGAAAAACTGACTAAAATCAAAAGAGAACTTTAAATTAGGAAGCAAAAAGCCAGACCCAATAGATAAGAGGACAAAAACACCTAAGATGATTTTTTTAAACGAAAGAATTTTAAGCATATAATCAATTCATAATGCCCAAATTGAAACACGGTAGTGGGCATTCAAAATTAACGAATTATAAATTAGTCCAGTTATCTAAATCCAAGGTCCAGTCATAGCTCTTATAAGTGATTTCGATGTCCTTTGTGGTTGGAATGATGTTGTTTTCTTTTAGAATTTTTTTTACGCCTTTTTTTGATCCAAAATCGCCTCTAAACCAACTAAACAAAGAAGTTACAGCTACAGATTTATTTTCTGCAGTATATGTCGTTGTTTTTACTAAATACTCTTGGGTTCCTTTGTTAAACTGTTCGTTTATGTGCTCTGGAGAATAAATAGCTACAGGAGGGCAATCTTTAGCGCCACAATTAAGTGCAAAATGCACTCGATAATCACGAGTATCAACTCTTAATTTTCTTTCAAATTTATTAGGGAACCATTTGCGAATTAATCCTAAGCCTAAAGGCCATTGAGACTTTCTGATAATACCGTGTTCAATCTTCGCAAAAGACACCGTTTCCCCTGCAATAGTAATCTGCTCACGGCTAAAAAAATCTCTGCGATCATTGTATAACTCAGGCGTATCACTTAAAATTAGTTGAATATATCCGTTGTAAATATTCACCCAAAACGCTAGTTTCTCCTGATCTGTAGGTAATGCACTTTCTAAATCTTCTAAAGTGCTGTTCGCAAGTTGTTCTTGAATAGCACTAACGTCTTCTCCGTTTTTTATTTTCAAAAGAAAATCTTCAGAAAGTGTATTGTAATCTTTCCCTTGCTGTGCGGTCATGGATCCTACGGTAAGAATAATAGTAAATAATGTAATGAAAAATCTGATATTTTTTGTTTTGCGTTTCATTTGAACTGATATTTGTGTTGTATCTTGCTTTACTTACGAGATAATAGCGTTGTAGGTTTTGTCGTAAATAAATAAAACCCTTTCGTATAAAATTACGTAAATAGAAATGTTACTGTAACTCAAATAAATAAGTTGTAACGCTTTTTGAATTGAAAGACGTTTTTTATGATATCTATTATAATACCTGCACATAACGAACAAAAAAATCTATTAAAACTTATTCCCCTTTTGGATGCGCTCTGTCAAGATACACCAGCGGAAGTATTGGTGGTGCTTTCTGCAGCAAATACAGAGGTAATTGGCTTTTCTAGTGATAAAATTAAGGTAGTGCAATGCAATGAAAATGGTAGGGCTGTTCAAATGAATTTTGGTGTGACACATGCAAAAGGAACTATTTTTGCTTTCCTTCATGCCGATGTACTGCCGCCTAAAAATTTTCTAAAGGATATTGAACATACTTTAAGAGATACCTATCAAGCAGGTTTCTTTTCTTACCGATTTGATAGTGCGAGTAAGCTATTAAATGTAAATGCTAAATTTACGGCTAAAGATGGCATTTTCACAGGTGGGGGAGATCAATGTTTATTCATCGAGAAAACGGTTTTTAACCAACTTGGTGGTTTTGATGTAAACCAATTAATTATGGAAGATTTTGAGTTTTTTAAGCGTATGAAAAATAAAAAAGTCAAGTATAAAATTATAAATAACGACTTATTGGTTTCTGCGAGAAAATATGAGTCTAATTCCTATTTAAGAGTAAACATGTCTAATTTACTATTGGTGGTATTATTTAAAATGGGATACCCTTCAGCCAAATTACAAACCCTTCACAATAGATTGCTACAAATGCCTTACCACACTAAACCTGAATAAAATTTATGGCAAAAATAATCAACGGAATTCAACAAATAGGTATTGGTGTAGCAGATGCTAAAAGTGTATTTAATTGGTATCGTGAGCATTTAGGGTTTGATATTCTGGTCTTTGAAGATATTGCTACGGCTGATTTAATGACGCAGTATACCAATCATAAAGTAGAACGTCGGCATGCCTTATTATCCTTGAATATGAAGGGCGGCGGCGGATTAGAGATTTGGCAATTTACAGGTCGGATTCCTACAACCGCAACAACACCATTTTTATTGGGAGATTTAGGTATTAATTCCATGAAAATTAGAGCAACAAATGTGCTAGATGCGCATACTAATTTGAGGGTACTTAAGTTAGAAATTTTAGGCGCTTTGAGGGCAACCCAAGACGGGAAGCCTCATTTTTTCTTTCAAGATCCTTGGGGTAATTTGGTAGAAGTTGTTCAGGATGATTACCTGTTCTCTGAAACCAATAGCGTTTCTGGAGGGGTAATAGGAACCGTAATTGGTGTTTCTGATATGGACAGGGCATTGCCTTTTTATCAGCAAATTTTAGGATATGATGTTCAAGCTTCTGACCGTACGGGTTCTTTTGAAGACTTTAAAGAGCTTCCAGGTGGTGCGCATGCCTTTAGAAGAGTTCTTTTAAAACATCGTAAGAGGTCAGTGGGTGGTTTTGGAGAATTATTAGGTCCTACAGAAATAGAATTACTACAAGTATTAGATCGGGAACCTGTTAAGATTTATAAAGATAGACTGTGGGGAGATTTGGGTTATATTCACCTTTGTTTTGATATTAATGGTATGGAAATGCTGCGAGATGAAGCAAAAAATCTTGGGTTTCCGTTTACAGTAGAT
This sequence comes from Cellulophaga sp. HaHa_2_95, assembly GCF_019278565.1. The sequence continues at coordinate 1,994,837 of NZ_CP058988.1, forward strand.
AGTGCTGATAGTTTTGATATGGGAGATGCAGCAGGTCATTTTAGCTATATAGAAGACCCGGACGGCACCTTAATAGAATTTGTGGAAACGCACAAAGTGCCCATTTTAAAAAAGCTAGGAATTTTTATCAACTTAAAAAAAAGGAATCCGCTTAATCCGTTACCTAAATGGCTTGTAAAAGCTATGCAGGTGCATCGAGTTAAGCGGAATCTTTAAGTTTCAATAGACTAGGAACTCACTACTCCTAAGGTGTATAATTGTTCTAAATTAGGAGTTTCACTACCTCCTGCAGGCTCTAAAGTAATCCCAAAGGCCTCAGACTCATTAGGGTTGTTCAAAGCAAACACTTTGGTGTCATCTGTAATAAAGTCTTCTAACAGCCCCATGCTCGTAGGAGTTAAGGGGTTTAGTTTTAAAGACCATACTTGGTAAACCATTCCGTCCGGTGGTTCTGGTAGCCCTTGGGCATCAATAAATACTTTCTGCTCGCTCTTATTCCAATAGGCTTTTGCATAGGAGTTAGGGTCCACGGCTTGACCACCTAAGGCAACCACTTGGATGTTTTTATCCCGAATGGTGCTTAGTAATTCCTCTGTTTTTTCTAGTGATGTTTTCGCTTCTTCAATTTTTTCTTCTAAAGCGCTGTTCACTTGTGTAGAGTTATCTAAATTAGATTTTAGTGTATTATTTTGGGTGTACATCCAAAATAGGCCTACAGCTAATAAAATAGATGCTGCCCATCCGATGTAAGAACTCCAATTTGTGTTCTCTGGTTCAAGAGTAATGACTTTTGGAGCTTCAGCAGCAGCTATTTTAGCTTGTACTTTGGCCAAATGAATTTGTGCACCTTCTTTGGGCGCAGCTGCTTTAGTCAATGCTAAAACCGCAGCTTCAATGGCTTTGATTTCGTTTTGTATTTCAGGATATTCTGCTGCGTATCTGGCGATATCTAAGTTTTCTACCTCAGATAAGATACCAGCAACGTAGAGTTCTAGAATTCCTGATGCTATATATTTTTCTGTATCCATGCTATATTGCTATGTTTCCCCTAATTTGTGCAATGCAACTTCTATTTCTTGTTTTTACCGTTCCTATAGGTATCTCCAATTCTTCAGCAGCTTCCTTTTGCGTATATCCTTTAAAGTACAACAAGTCTATTATTTGAACACACTTTTCTTTAAGGTTCGTTAATAAACTTTTTATACCTATTGTATCTACTTGAGTATTAAGGTCATTTTTGTCTTCTAGGATATCTACGAAAAAATCTGAAGATAGGTTTTGTTTGCTGTTTTTGTGGGATTTAGAGCGCACTTCATCGATTGCGGCATTACGTGCAATATTCAACATCCACGTAAAAAATCGCCCTTTAGAGACATTGTAACTCTCGGCGTTATTCCATGCCTTTACGAATACATCTTGGCAAATTTCCTGAGCTATATCCGTATTCTTAACAATGTTATAGATAACACCACATATATTATCAGCATACATGCTATACAACTTTTCAAAAGCCTTAGCATCTTTCATTCGGAACTTTTCTACTAATTCTTCTAATTCCATGGACTAGGTTTACAGATTAAAGATATAAAAAAAAAAGCTGCTAAAAAGAGCAGCTTTTAATTTTATTATATTGGGAGGTTCTTATTGGATAATACCAGCACAGCTTACACGAGCACCTGCATCTCCGCTAGGTTGTGTTGTAAAATCATCTACTCCTTGATGAACAATTACTCCTTTGCCGATGATGTTCTTTGTGTCATCATCACAATCCATACACCATTCGTCAGTGCTGAATTGTACTGTAGCATTACCTTCTGCATCTGCCATAAAGTTTCCGATATCACCTCTGTGATATCCAGCTTCATCACCCCATTTTCCGTGTTGTTGGAATGTTGGGTTCCAATGGCCACCTGCAGATTTTCCATCGGCAGAAGAGCAATCTGCTGTTTCATGAATATGAATAGCATGTTCCCCTTCAGATAATCCAGACATTTTAGTTACCATCATAACTTCACCATCTTTTTCGGTAAAAGTAACTTCGCCATTAACTTCAGAATCGCTTTTAGGTTCTAAAGAAATGGTCATAGTTTTCTCTTCCATGGTATTATCCATTTCATCAGACCTGTCATCCATGTTACTTTCTATATCGTCAGAAGTATCTTTAACCTCTTTTTTTGTGTCCTTGCAGCTATAAGATAAACTTATGGCAACAAGTGCTAGGGTACCTATAATTTTTTTCATGTGTTGTAGTTTTTAGTGTAGTGTTTTACATATTACACAAAACTAAAACTACAAAAAGAAAATGAGTGCTCTAATAGCGATTATTAGTAACGCAAATGAGTTACCTTACTATTATTTTTTAACGAATAATACATCGCCCTTAATAGCTACCTCGTCCCAAGTTTTGCTTACCCCATCTTTACCTGTATGCAATGCCTCGCATACTTTGTTTAAAGATGCCACAGCATCCGTAGCATTCCAATTCTTCAAATCCATTACCCCGTTAAACGTGTAGCTTGTGTCAGAATTCATGGTCGTTTCTAACGGAATTGAGCTGGTTTCTCCGTTCATTTCAATTTCTAATGAACACGCTTCACCATCCACCTTAAAAGTACCAGAAATTAGTTCTGTATTTTTCATAGCACCAAAAAAGAACTCTGTAATTTTTGGATCCCTTGTACCTGTAGGATCATTTGTAAATAAGCTACTTACTGGAATTCCAAATTCTAAACCATTTAAAGCTTCTAAAGCAGTTGCAGCAGGAGTAGCATTTTTAATGTTGATCGCTTTAAAAGTTCCGCCAACAGGAAGTTTATCGGTTGTTTTGTAGGCTGTGAAGCTCACTTTTGTAGAGTCTGAAACTATAGTATACATTTCTGTTGTAGTAACCGTTTCTGTTTCTTCTGAAGTAGTTTCTTTTTTGGCCTCTTTACAGCTGTAAGAGAACATACTTATTGCGAACGATAAAATTAAAAGTGTTTTTTTCATTACTGTAATTTTTTTATTTGATAGGATAAAATTACGCTTATTTTAGGGCGTATTCTAATTCAAACCCCACAGATTTCTGAATGATTTGTTATTTTTTCTTTCTTAAATCAGGGCTGTAAAATACACCTACTTGTATGCGGTCATAATTAGCACCAGAAAAATGATTCTTAAGATATCCGGCTTGTACCGCTAAATTTTCGGTAACATTAACGCCTAGGGCTCCATATAGTCTATTTTGACCAAAGGCATCATCTTGTAAATTAATAAAGACTTCATCGTACACATTTAAAAAGAAAATATCGGTTAGGGGTAAGGTTACTTGCAAACGATAACGTGCCCTATGCTGCGTATCTGTTTCTCCTAAATTTTCCAAAAAGCGTTGCTCTAATCTATAGCGGTGTTCAAAATGAAATTCGCCTACTTTGTTTTTTAAAATAAATTGCTCAAAAATTCGATGTTCTTTGCTGTTTTCTTCGTTAGGAAGTTCATCAAAAGAGCCATCTGTTGTAATATAACCATAACCAAGCGTTGCTATAGCTACGGGGTTGATATGATAATTTAATCCGGTACGTAATAGTAGTTGATTAAAGTTGCTTGTTGTTTCATAATATCTAAACTGTGCTTCGGTATGGATGCTTAGTTTATCACTTACCTTATTGGTTCCAAAATACATATACCATGCTCCCCAATCATCCTCGCCTGTTTCTTGGGCATTAATAGCTGTTGTGGTAATTAAAATCGAAATAATACATAAAATTTTTCTCATAGCAAAAGTGGTCAGGTTGAGTTTGGTCGAAACCTGACCTGTTTTTTTTAAATCCTCTCGACACTACTCAAGGAAAAAATTAATTAATAGTAATTTCTTTGATAGCTTTAAAAGGAGAATTGTTTACTTGCTCCATAGCTGTTTTATAGGCTTTCCAATCTTCATTGAAAAATGCATTAGTTTTTTCTAAGGCCGATTCTAATTCTTCCTTTGCAAATGTCATCAAGTTAGTTTCAGTACTAGTAATACCAGATTTTCTGCTGCCAACATAACGTCTTGCATTACCAATACGTTCCATTACCGTTATTTCAGGATTTCTAGTAATCCCTTGTCTTTTGTCTTCTTTGCCTAAATAAAGCGCCATAACACCATCTATTTTTTTAATAATTTCTTTAGATGCTTTAAGCTCTGCTTCATATTTATCTTTGTCCAGTTCTTTTAATTCTTTCTGATATTTAAGAGCCGTATTTTTACTTTCTACCAATTGTTTTACGGCATCTGCAGCAGTTGCCATATAGGTCTCTATAGTTTTAGAGTGGGTATACACCTCATTAATAGATGCGATTGAAGTTTCTATTCTAGGATCAGATTTTACGTCTATCGTAGTTTCATCAGTTACCGCACCAAAAGACATTTTAATGGTATACGTACCAGGCTTAACATCCGTACCGCCAGACTCGTTTTTGCGCTTGCTGATTTTTCTAGAAGGTCTGTTTGGGCCTTTTTCATCCATTCTCCAATAGATGCGGTGAAATCCTGCTTTTTCTGGAGTTTTATATTTTAAGGTTCTAATTAATCGGCTACCGTCATAAATATCAAACTGTATGGAATCTTTCTTTTGTACGCCAGTGAGTTTTTCTTTCTTGTCCGTAGCCTCATTTGCAGTCTCATCATCGTCTTCTTTATCAGCCTTATCATCTTGGTCATTATTCTCTTTTTTTCCGGAGGCTTTTTTCTTTCCTTCTTTTAAGTAGTAGGTAATCATAGCCCCAGATTTTCTATTTTCACCATTGAACATGGCATCTGCACCAAACCTGCTCCCAGTAGCTTGTTGGTACGCCGCTTGGTATGCCGTAGGCGGCGTAAATAGTTGGGCGTCTTTCTGAAGAATAGTAGCATCCGCAGCTAAAGCTCTCAAAGGGCGAATATCATCTAAGACCCAGGCAGCACGACCAAAGGTACCGATCACCAAATCATGTTCTCTTGGCTGTATCACTAAATCTTTTGTAGAAACAGTAGGGAAACCTTCTGTCCATTTTTGCCATTTTTCACCCGCATTTAAGGAAATATACAAACCGTCATCGGTACCTAAAAACAATAGGTTTGGATTTTCTAAATCTTCTACAATAGAAAGGGTATAGCTTTTAACATCAGTAGCATCTACAATACGTTCCCAAGTTTTTCCGTAATTTTTAGTACGATAAGCATATGGAGTATAGTTAAATCTGCGGTAATCATTGGCTATTAAAAGTGCTTCTCCTTTATTTTTGTTCGATGCTTTTATTTGCGGTATCCAGCTACCTTTTGGTAAGCCTTTTATATTCGCGGTAACATCGGTCCAAGCGGTACCTCCATTTTGAGTGATATGTACGCGACCGTCATCAGTACCAATCCATAACATATCTTTTTCAAGTGGAGAAGGTTCAATAACTAAAATGGTACAGTGATTTTCTGCTCCGGTAGCATCCATGGTTAATCCACCACTTTCACTTTGTTTTTGTTTTTCAGGATCGTTAGTCGTTAAATCGGTAGAAATAACACTCCATGTTAAGCCTTTGTCTGTACTTTTGTGTACAAACTGACTTCCAAAATAAACGGTACTTGTGTCAAAGGGATCTTGTCCGATAGCAGAATTCCAGTTAAAACGTAATTCAGTTTTAGCATCTGGAGGGGTAGGGCGCACTATGTAATTATTACCTGTTTCATGATCATAGCGCGATACAAATCCCTGCTGACTCATAGCATACCCAAAGCGAGAATCTTCTAAGTCAGGAACAACATCAAAACCATCGCCAAAGGCAATTTCTTGCCAGTAGCTGTTGCGTATACCTTGTGCTTTCCATACATAAGCAGGGCCTCTCCAAGAGCCGTTATCCTGCATTCCCCCATAAACATTATACGGGTATTCATTGTCTGTATTAATATGGTAAAATTGCGCTACAGGTATATTCCCTACAAAACGCCATGATTTTCCACCATCTTTGGTAATGTTCATCCCGCCATCATTACCATCCATCATAAATTGGCCGTTTTTAGGATGAATCCACCACGCATGGTGATCGGGGTGAACGCCATTATCCGCACCATAAGCGGGCATTAACTGGGTAAAGTTTTTACCTCCGTCTTCAGATACATTGATATAGGTGAAAACAGAATATATTCTGTTTTCATTTTGAGGATCTACATAGATTTCAGAATAATAAAATGGACGGTTACCAATATCTTCTTTATCGTTTATTTTTTTCCATTTGAAACCACCATCTTCAGATTTGTAAAGGGCATTCTTTTTAGATTCGATAAGTGCATAAACAATATTTGGCTTTCCAGGGGCAATAGCTACTCCAATTCTTCCAAGTTCGCCGGCAGGCAGACCATCTTCTTCTGTTAATTTTTTCCAGTTTTTACCACCGTCATGGGTCATATACAAACCACTGCCTTCACCACCAGATTTAAAAAACCAAGGATCTCTTTTGTGCTCCCACATGGCAGCAATTAATTTATTTGGGTTGGTAGGGTCCATCACCAAATCTGCAATACCAGATTTGTTATTGGTAAATAATATTTTGGACCAAGTGACTCCGCCATCTGTAGTTTTAAAAACACCGCGTTCTGGGTGTTCCCCCCAAGGAGAACCAATAGCACCCACATAAACAATATCTGGATTGGTAGGGTCTATTACAATTCTGTGAATATGTCTTGTTTTTTCTAAGCCCATAGATTTCCAGCTTTTTCCGCCGTCTAGAGATTTAAAAATACCATAGCCACCATTTAAGCTATTTCTTGGGTTACCTTCTCCCGTACCCGCCCATAAAACCGATGGGTTACTTTGCTGAATGGCAACGGCACCAACAGAGGCAGTTACTTCTTTATCAAAAATAGGTTCCCATTTAATACCTCCAGAAGTAGATTTCCAAAGTCCACCGGAAGCGGTACCTACATACATAATCTCAGGATTGGAGTGTACAGCATCAATAGAAGTAACACGTCCACTCATACCTCCTGGACCTATATTTCTTGGTTTTAGATCTTGAATCAGATCCATAGTAAAATCTTGTGCAAAGGCTGTAAATGATGCAAAAAGCATCATTAGAAAAAGCAGTTTTTTCATCTGTCGTAGTTTAGGTTTAATTAGTCGGTTTAAATATACCAAAACCAAAAGGAAGAATTCTTAAAAAGATGTTAAGGAGAGCTACGTAAACTATAGGGAATAAGGCTATTCCTTGATGAAAATACCAAACAATTCACGGTTTTGTCTTGGTAAGATGGAATTATAACACGGTTGAAAAGTTTTTTCCGTAAAGAAAGGATCTAAGTATGATAGGTACAATTTTTTATCACCGCCAAAAGGTCTCTTTTCTAAATTGTCTGTTAGTGGTATAGAAAACCAGAGTCCCACAAGCTTGCCTTTTTCTTTTAAGAGTGAAGCCATTTGCTGCGCATATGTAGAGCGGTTTTCAGCGGTAGGTACAAAAGAACAGAAGAAGGTTTGTTCGATAATGATATCAAATTGCCCCTCGAATTCAAAAAAATTAGCGTGGTGTAAATGGCTATCAGGAAAAGACGGATTTCTTTTTTTAAAGTCTTGTAAGGGAATTTCGGATATGTCTAAAATATGAACATTTGTAAAACCTTTTTCAATCAGGTATTCCGCTTCATATCCATTCCCTGCTCCAGGAATCAATAGCTTAATATTTTTATCCTCAAGCTGGTCAATATAGGATTTAATAGGAGTAGAGGGGTAGCCAATATCCCAACCCGTGCTATGTTCTTTGTAACGAGTAGTCCAGTATGATTCTTCTTGATTGAGCATAGTACTTACCTGTTTATATACCTTCTAATACCTATAAAAATAAGAATAAAAACAGAGAAGCTTATAAAGAACGGAACTATATAATGTTTTAAACCAAACACTAGCATTAAGGCAATTAGCAGCAATTGAAAGCCAAGACCAAAAGTAGAGACGGCCGTCATTAACCAATTTGGTAATTTACTACTTTTAACGGCATCTCTATCAAGGCTATAAATAATCTTATCAAAAGCACCATAAAGCACTTTGTACATGAAAAATAAGATATTTACATTTTGCTGTTTTTCTCCAACTAGAGCAATGGGAGTACTGTCTTCGAAAATACGACTTGTGGTATCTCCGTTGTGTTTGTTTCTCAAGATTACATAATAGTAATTGTATAAGGTTCCTTGCAGTTGAATTCCTATAAATGCTAAAAAGGCATACACTAGTAACCCCTCTGTTACATACCAGATGGTACCAATCAATAAGAGATTCAATAGGATGTCTGAAACGGAATCAAGATAGCGGCCAGTATAAGAAGGTGTTTCTTTTATACGCGCCAGTTCGCCATCTGCAGCATCTAGAATAGACTTAAGGATCAAGAAAAATGCGGTAGCCCAATAATAGTGATGGTAAATACATACAATAGCTATGAGTCCAGAAAAGACAAAAGCAATAGTTACATGAATGGGAGTAAAGGATGTGTTTTTTAAGGACTGAGCAATGATTCTAGCACAAGGTCTTCCATAATCAGACAAGTCTAAAAACTGATTCTTCTGAGGTAATTTTGACATTTAAAGAGTCGCACTTGAGAAGAGAAACCAATAACGGAAACACGCTTGCTTGGTTCACTTTTCAAAGCGGTGGTGGCAAAAGTAACATTAATTTAACATTTTCTAAAAGTTTCATCGTGTTTTAATCCCCATTCTGCCACCCAACCATGCCATTGGAATGTAAGCCACCAAAATATCTACAATGGTAAACCATGCAGGGGACGGGAGCATATAGGTATTGGCGACTCCGCCTATCAAGAAAAAAACACCAATAATTAATGCTGCTTCCACGCGGTAGGTGACCGCTATTTTGGCAGTAGCAAATGCACCAACTAAAGTTCCTAACGCATGAGCTAAGAAAGGCATCAAAAAATGTTTGGGGGTAAATAAATGCATGGAAGCTTTTAAGCCTTCCATAGTAGTCACATCAACATCGGTTGGTGGGGGAATAATGAAACCGCTACTCATAATAATTCCCATATTTACCATACTACCGATGAGTATTCCAGCAGCTACGGCTAGAATATTCCTTAAGGTCGGATTCATACAAATGGTTTTTTTTGGTTATTCTTTTTATAAGATACTGATTTTTTTGCTAAAGAGGAAGAGAACAGACCTACCATCTCGCGCAGTAGGTTTATTTTTCAGATATATTTTTTGTTAAAGCACTTGGTAGCTTTCTAGCTATTCTACACGCATATTCTCAAGAGTCAAACGTAAGACGCTGGTTAATTCCCCTTCTATTGTTTCAGCATCTGCATTCATAGGGATATTTTTGCTAGGAGTAAGTACTGTAATGCCCGTATCACTAATTTGATAATTTGTATTCTTACGGGTAAATGTTAAGGTGTTTTTATCTTTATGGTAAATAAAATCCTCGTCATAGAAAAGTTCTACTTTATTTTCTTTGTCGGTGAAGACATAGTATAGTTGATTTGAAAAGGCATGAACCAAACTCATTTTTTTGCCGTTTTTAAATTGAAAGGAAAAGATGGTTTGTATGTCAAAGCCACTATCTGGTAAAGTACTATACTTGGTTTCTACCATTTGATTATTTACCCGTACTTTTTCTACATAATCTAACAGCATACCATTGGGGTTCATAGATTCTTCACTTATTTTAACAGCAATGGGTTTATTATCTTGGACTTTAAATTCAGAAAATTGATGCCAGCAACAACCACTTTTGGTCATGGTGTGTATAGTTTTAGTTTTTTCCGCTATTTGAAACATGCCACAATATTCATAAGAAAGCCTTGTAAATTCAGGACTGTGAACAAAAGTCTGATGCTCTTGCAGGTAAATTTGATAGGAAGGCCCGCCGTAGCAACTATTACGCCCATCCATAAAGGCAACATCTTCTAGCCCATCAAAATTAAAATCTTGAAAAATCAGAAAGTTTTGGCGGTCATAAGGCAGTAAAACAGCATTAGTATTGTCTTCCGTATTATCTTCAGTTTCAATAATCAGTTCATCACTTTCTATAAATAACACTTGTTTGTTAGTCGTGTTGTTTACAATAGAAAAGCTTCCTTTTTTAAAGTCGTTATTTTCAAAACCATGTTCAATTTCTATAGTAGCCTTGTAGGTGGTCGAAAAATCACTTATCGTATAGGTACGTTGTGCTAGCGTTAATACCGGTAAAATTCCAAGAAGTAGTAGTAAAGGTTTTTTCATTTTGGCGGTGCAATTTTTAAAGGGTAAACAATGATCCCTCAATTCTTAATCTATTTTTAAATGTACTTGGTAAATTTTGCTCAAGCCATTTTTACTATCTTCTAGATAGGTTTTAAATGTAGCCATTGATTCAAACGCTTTAGGTGTAAGTGCATTTCGTTTGCTCGTAAAATATAATTGCTGATGTTGTGCATCATAAAAAGGGCAATAGTCCATGTATTTAGTATTGATAGGAATTCCTAGATTCTTCGCTGGTTGCCAAACGCCGTTACTATCTTTTTTTGCAAGATAAAGGTCGCCACTTCCTTGTCCATCAGTTTCGTTGTACCTAGAAAAGATTATAAAATCTTCTTTCTCAGCAATGAAGGCATTAAATTCGTAGCCAGCGCTATTAATGTTTTCATTCAATAAAACGGGTTTAGAATACTTGCCATTTTCCCAAGTGCACAGGTATAGATCATCTTCACCTAAACCTTCGGGGGCAACCATAGTGAAATACAAATTATCGTTCTTACTTACAGACGGGTAAAATTCATCTAGGGCAGAATTTACGGGAGCTCCTAGATTTTTAGGACTAGACCATTCTGCGGTATTATTTTTTCGATCTACATACCAAATATCAAAATCTTTTTTGTCTTCCGTAGTGTTTTCTAAAGGCCGGTCTGAAACAAAGAATAATCTGTTATTATCATAGGAAAGGAAAGGTTCTAGGTATTTATAGGCAGCATTAAGAGGTAGTAATTCTGGTGCAGACCATCCCTTTTTTTCTTTTTTAATATAGGCGAGTTGTGAGAGTTCTTGACCAGGGCTCTGTACTGTAAAAAAAGCCTCTTGTCCGTCTTTTGAAAGACAAAAATCACGCACATTCGTAAATTCATTCAATACCGCATCAAATGGAGTAATAGCAGCTTCTGTCTGCGCAAAAAGTGCTGAGGTTATCAAGAGAGATAGTATAAAGAGTCCGTTATTCATCATGCTTTAAAGGTAACGGTTTTGTCTCATTTGGGCTTTGCAAATTAAGATTTGCCAAGGAGTACTTTTACTCTTTAGCATAGTTGCACTAGCAGTACTGCAGTATATGGAGTACTATAGAACGGTTATTTTAATTTAAGGATGCTCATTTTTCCTGCGGCATACAATTCTGATAAGGATACTTTTTTTCCTTCAAAGACTGGTAAAGAACCATCAAAAGTGATTCCTTTTTCCGTAATAAACCTATAATTATCACGGTCTTGAAGAATCCCCAGATTATCTATCGTTAAAGGTACTTTTTCAACATAACTAATGGCATTTAGTTTATAAGCTTCTTCTAAGGTAATAGGATTGTCTAAATAAGAAAAGAACAATTTTGTACCACCACCAGGCTTGCCAAACCAGGGCATTGCTTCTCCCGATTTTATTTTTATGCCCTCGGGAATTTGATTGATCATAAACACCTGTTTTTCAAAACTATCAAATTCATCAGGAAGTGATTTCCGTTCAAAAGGTTCCTTTTCATACCAAAAATAAACTGCTTGGTTCTGCCATGAAGGATCATGCTTGTCTTCTACCGCTTCGGGGTTGTGGTAATGCATCAGAAGATCTGCACCTAGATTAAAGGTGAGAATCGACTCATTAATCAACCAATCAAATTTTTTAGCATCAAATTTCATAGTATTCTTTCAATGTTTTAAGTGCGTAACCACGCATTATTAGTGATAAAACTATCCATTTAAAGCTATAGTTGCTATAAAAATAGAAAAATTCGGGAGATATGATCAACTACTGGGATACTAGTTTTTTCCAAATTTCCCTATACTCTTATTGCTTATCAATCTTTTTAATTTAGCTCTTCATGAGTTCCATTAAAGCTTTATCTACATGATGCGTACAAGCAATTTTAATTCTCTTTTCTTCTTTTTCTAAAGTACTCGCAGAAATTTCAGTGCTATAATCTTGATTAGAGATCTTTTTAATCAGCTTATTATTTTTGAAATAAAAGTGATTTTCTATTTTAGCTAAGGCTTCATTTTTAGGAGATTCTTTTTCTATAACTAGAATGGTCTCCATAGTCTCACTCATGTAGATTTCAAAGTCGTTTTTTGTGGTTTCATCCTCATTTTTTACTGCAATTAATATGGGGATACTTTCTGCAGAATTATAAACGGTTAAATGCTCATTACCATTTACTACATTAAGTTTAAAACCTGGATGCTCTTGCCAAAAGGCATAATCTATTTGTTCGTAGATATCAATAATGGCTTTAATTTCAGGAGCGACCTCATTCTTATAAGAAAAATTGTTTTGGGGCCCGAGAGCTTCAAGAGCGGCTAGGTCCTCTAGCGCTTTATCTCTTTTATTTAGTTCTTCCTGTACAGATTTTAATGGTATGTTTTGTTTTGGCGCTCGTTCATTACATGAGAATGCTAATGCAAGGCATGATAGTAGTAGGGTTTTTTTAATCATTGGTTTATTAATTTGGGGTGTGGTTCTTAGTGTATGATTTCAAGGTTTGTGTTGGCTTTTAAGGTTTTAATTTTAGCAGTAGAAATAGGGTTGTTGCTTAGAATAATTGTGGTTAAACTGTCCATTTTTGAGAGTTGAGTGAGATCTATCTCCGTTATATTATTGTAGGTGAAGTCCATCCGCTTTAGATTTTTCATCTTCCAAACAATTTCAGGAATCTGGTTGAGGTAATTATTACTGAAATCTGCCGAAACATAGTCTTGTAATTTTTCTTCTCCAGTAATTCTTAGACTTGATTCTAATTGTTTTAAAGTACTCGTTGTACTAGAGGTCATGGTGTAGTCTCCCGTACTAAGCGTTTTAGAAACTAAAGTAAATTGGTCTGTTTTGTTATTGTATTCGTTTCCTAGGTTGGGTTTTACATAGAATTGAAACAAAATAAAGCCCCCGAAAATAATAAGTCCTATGCCTAAAAAGCCATAAAAAATTCTAGCACCATCTACGCCTAAGACATTTTGAATAATTCTATGTTTTAGTTTTCGATGCGAATAGTCTTTATGCTTATTTTTAATGGAGGCATAGATGGTATAGCCACCAGCGAGTAGCGCAATTATGGCGAGTAAGAGCAGTACGGTTTTCGGTTCCATAAATTATGTGTTTTAACGCAATGACACCAAATGATTGGACGTTATTCGTCTTCGCAAATAAGGTGTTCCTATTTGATGATCTATAATTTTAACGCAAAACTTCGTATTAAATTCTATACAAGACACTATTTAGTCGCAGTATCCACTGGAAATAATTTCTTGAATCGCTCTGGGAAATTAGCTGTTAAGTTCATTTCTTTTTCCGTAAACGGATGAATGAACTGCAAGGAGTAGGCGTGTAGGTACATGCCTTTACCATTCAAAATTAAGGATGCTGTGCCATATTCTTTATCTCCTAAAATGGGGTTTCCAATACTAGCAAGGTGTTTGCGCAATTGATGCCTTCGTCCTGTTTTAGGATCTAACTGTACTAAATTAAGCATACCAAAGCGTTCAGAAGGCGCGGATGCTATCACGGAGTATGTAGAGCAAGATGGTTTGTCATCTATTGTAGTGCTTATTTCTCCTTCCGCATTCATAGTGCCTATGGTTACGGCAAAGTAGGTTTTAGCTACTTTTTTATCTTCAAACATCTTGTTTAAAGCACGGATGCTACTGCTTGTTTTTCCAGCTAATAAAATACCGGTGGTAGCATAGTCTAAGCGATGCACTGGTTGTGGTTTTGTAGCATCAGGGAGGGCGCTAGGACTAAGATTTTGCACCAGTGCATTCGCAATGGTTTTAAAGCTATTACCGCTTACTAAAATACCTGCTGGTTTGTAAATAATGGCCAAATAATCATCTTCAAACAGGACCTTTAAGGGGAAAATTAATGTTTTGCTCGCAGTAGTTTTTTTAGGAATGAATAATTCTATACGCTCGCCGCCATGAATAAAGGTAGCGGTAGTTGCTACGGTACCATTAATAGTAATGTACTTTTTTTTGATCGCTTTTTTTAAGGCAGATTTGGTCAAGGCAGCACTAAATATTCCCACGCCATATTCTTGAAACCGAATAGGAGTAGCGCGTGGTGGGACGGTATGGGTTTCTGTTGGTGTAATTCTAAAAATTATTTATGGGTCTAAGGTACCGCTAATTAAAAAAAATGATAGGCATAGAACCTGCTTATTTTTATTCTAATTTGAGTATGTAATTATTAAAATAATAAGGGATACTATCTTTGTATTGAGCTTTTGATTCCGGAATATTTCTGATTGCTTGCCTGGTTTTAGGGTCCATTTCCGTCAGAAATTCATTAAGATGATTTTTCTCTTGTTTATAGATTGAATCATTCAACATTAAAGAGTCTTGGACGGGTTCAATTTTTTTTCTATAAAATTCTTTTTCGAAATTTTCTCCAATTAGCCAAAAAATAATATTCCCATCATTGGCAATACCAAGAAGAAATTCCAATCCCATATTAGGGTTATTATTCTCTTTAGTATTGATAATTTTCAATAACTTATGTTCTTCTGCATAGTTAAAAACCTGTGCTATTTCTTTTTTTGGTAAAAAGATGCTGTCCGTATATTGCTTTTTGGTTCTCAAATCAAAATACTTTATAAATATACCTTGAGGTAAAAATTTAGGTTCATTATTATGTTTTACCAAATAAGGTTTACTTGTCCAATAGGAATGAAAACCATTTAGTTCATTGTCTCCCGATATGAAATTTAATTTAGTACTGTCAGTATCATTTTCAATAAAATATGAATTGTTTAACTCTAAAATGGGATACTCTGAAGGATGAGATTCTGAAAAGACATAATAATATTTTCCTGAATTCTGAATTGCAGTGTTTTTGGCTATAATTAAACCGATTAGGACCAATGTAATTGTTGTAAAAACAATATTTAAGAGGTGTTTTTTCTTCATATTAAATCTGATATTTGAACTGAGATAAAAATTGATATTCAATATGAGCAATTGCATAGAGAATTAGCACAAAAATTAAAATCCAAAAAGATAGTTTTTTGTAACCCTGTCTGTAAAAAATTACATAAGCCAAAATGGAGAAAAATAGATATTTTTTTAGGTTTAACTGTATTAGATTCATTTGATTTGAAGCGATGTATCCCGTGTAGAGGTAAAAATTTAATAATATATAATTGATGACGATTAGAACTATAGATAAAACTTTATTACCATAAGTTTTTGTTAGATCAGTTACATTAGCTTCACTAGTATTTTTAGTTGTAGTCATTTAAAGTTAGTTTATTAACGTATCGTAGGTTACCAATAATACTTATATGCTCAAAATCTATATAAACAAAAAATTATAAGCAGATTACAGTTTAAGAATTAGGTTCATCTAGAGCCAAATTTTCGTCATCAAGTACCATTTCATGCGCTACATTTTCGTGTAATTCCTTTAATAACGAATACGTGAAAGCCATATTATTTTCTTTGCTGCGTCTTGCCCAAAAACAGTAGGTATTAATAAGTCTACTGTCTACAGTAGACCTAGTGTTTTCATAATAGGTAGTGTAGTTTTCATCACTTAAAATCGCTCTAATTTCATCCGTAGTTTTTTCTGAAATTGTATTTTGAAAGGCTTCATAGCTTTCTTCATAATCGTACTCATTGGTAGCATTTTCGGCTATTTTATATATGGTAGCTAAAAAGTCTTTATCATCTTTTATATCTTCATACGATAATAATAGGCCTTTAACCGAGGCATAGGCGCCAGAAGCTTTATACAGGTTATTTTTTCTTAATAAAGAATATGCCATTTCTTTTAGTTCTGGAGTACACAACTTTTCTAAAGATTCAGGACTCCTATCAATTTTAGAAACCATATGAACTACGAAACTTGATTCAGAATCAAAAATATCTAGGACATCATGAGAGGCAGGGTAGAGTACGTTACTATTTTCAATACCTCTATAGACATCATATTCTTTTAGATTAAAGTCATCAAAGAAATATTGAACTAGCTTTCTATTGTTTAAAGAAAACCAAGAAGTGCCTTCCAAAAGAAATAAAAGCTTATCCTTATCCAGATAATAGGTCTCTCGTTCATTCTTGAAATAATCTTGAAATCCAATCAAACCTTGATTAAAATTCTTTAAGGAATCTATTAGTATTTGTTGGTCTTTGGTTTCTTGTTTTAGTTTAGCTATTTCGGCTTTAGTTGCTTTAGATTGGCAGGAGAGTAGGCCTAAAATAAATAGTACTACACTTATCTTTTTAATCATTTGGGGAGATTTAATAGGGTTGTGTGGTTATAAGTAACAATGGTTTGCTATAAATAACGTCGTGTAGAAAAAAATAGTATATAATGCATTTTAGTGCTTCCAAAGTTTCAATGCAATTAGATGCTTAGCCGTTAGAACTCAGCTTTGGTAATTTGAAGCCTGTTATTTTTTTTAATTTATATACCATATCGTTTTAACATTCTCTAATTTTACAGCTCAACATATTTATTGTTTCATGGTACAGTACAACCCCAAAGATTGGATAACATTTATTTTTAGATTTCATAAATCAGATACCTTTAGAAAACTCATTCCTATGATGATTTTTATTGGCCTGTATACCTATGGCGTGGGGTACTTAGAATTGGAATATTGGAACTTGTCTAGTAAAAACCATTTATCCAATATCACAGTGATGCATAGTATGTTGGGGTTCGTGATATCTTTATTGTTAGTATTCAGAACTAATACGGCATATGACCGTTGGTGGGAAGGCAGAAAATTATGGGGAGCTTTAGTAAATAATAGTAGAAATTTAGCGCTTAAATTAAGTGTTATTTTAAAAAATGATCACGATCGGTTTTATTTTAAGCGCACTATACCAAGTTACGCCTCTATGTTAGTGAAGCATTTAACGGATAAAGAAACAGGCTTACAACTTTATGATGATTTAGACTTAAAAATTGATCACCATAAACATCGCCCTAACCAAGTGGCAAGAATGATTTACCAAAAGGTATATGATTTGTATGAGCAGAAAGTCATTACGGGCGACCAGCTTATTGTGTTGAACAGCGAAGTGCAATCCTTTACGGACATATGTGGGGCTTGTGAGCGTATTAAAAATACCCCTATCCCGTATTCGTACAGTGCCTTTATTAAAAAGTTTATCTTTTTCTATGTGATGACCTTACCTTTTGGTTATGTATTTAGTTTAGGGTATTACGCTATTCCAGTAGTTATTTTTGTGTTTTATGTATTAGCAAGTTTGGAGTTAATTGCAGAAGAAATTGAAGACCCCTTCGGGTTTGATGCCAATGATTTACCGATTAAAAAAATTGCGGAGAATATAGAGAAACACGTGGGAGAGCTGCTTTAGAAGGATTTTTTTTTAGTGGGGTAGTTATTTTTTTTCAATATCGTTTAGCGTAAAAACGAGCAATAAAACTTATGGAAATCGTATGTTGACAAAAAAGGATATAATGAAAACATATACAATCACAGATCAAAGGAAAATTAAGGAATTAGCTATAAAAACGAAAAAAGTCACCATTATTTCTACAGGAATTATACTGACTTTGATTATAGGTTTTACCGTTTTTTTATTCTCAGAAGACGGAGCGAAAATCCCTGTGATTCCCTTAATTTTAGTAGTCTTATTATTTGCGGTGCTTTTTTCTTTATTGGTGAAACAAATAAATGATATGCTCCTTAAATTAAGTAAGCATAAATTTGTTACCATCGGCGATGAAGCAATTACCATAGGCACAAGTGCAGCGTTTATGGAGGAGCTTAATTATGTGCAAAAGTACTTCTACCACCGCGTAAACCGTTTTGGTACGCATGATGATAAAACCTTTTATGCGCAAAAAATTAAATCGATCAATCAAACAAGAAAAGGACTTCAGTTTAAGGTTTCTGGATTAATAGGCGATGTGGTGACGATACCCAATGAAATAGATAAGCTTCATGAAATTAAGCAAGAAATTAATAAGATGATGTATGCTTCAAACAATGCATTGAAAATAAAATAGGTTTGTTAACCTTAGTTCTACTTAATAATTTTTTTTTATTGTAAAATTTGGAAGAGCCTATGATGAAATCTAAGTTTTAATAGTGTCTAAGATTAAAGAAGAAATTTCTTGTTTTTGGACTCAGTTCTTTGTTGCCATTTCGTTGTTTATTTAGAATTAACATTGTTCGGTTCAGTTCTATTTTCCCGTTTTTCAGAATTTGAGTGAGTAATTCATTCCATGTCACGTTTCATAATTCCGCTTGAGTAGCAATTTCGCAATAGACTAAATTCCATAATATTTTTGACGTTAACTTCAGATTTTAAATCCTTAAATAAATTAACTAAAAAATCAAACTTTGTTTTACTTAATATGTTTTCTAACCAATAGAAAGAAACCAATAACAATGAGTACTACAGACAAATAGGTTCTAATAAAAAATAAAACAGGACTTCTTAAATCTAAAAAGACATTAAGAAAAACAGAAATAACAAATAAACCAAGACCTGCATTTAGAAAAATACTTGATAAAGAACGTTTCGTTTTCAAAAGAAGGTCAATCGATAGACCCCAAATAACAAGAACCATGATGAATTGAAAAATAGCCATAATATGTTTGTTAGTTAAATTATTTTCTTAAGTCTTGTTGTTAAAATTGAGTTTGTCTTGTGCAATGAATGGCAACGTCTCGTATATATAAAGTAGCGCTGAAAATAAGCGATAACTTTTCGGATAATGCACAAGCCGAATTTAAAAATTTGGCTAATTTCCAAAAATGCCCAAACCTTCGTTTTAGTAACGCCCTATACTATTTTTTATAAATAATGTTGTAAGCTTTACATCTTCTCAATTTCCAATGTTTCTGTATTTCCATTTATTTCAGATTCTATCTTAGCGTAAATTAAATTACAGGTTGATTTTTCTAAGATATATTCTCCATATGCTTCGGTGTTATTCATCAAATCATTTGTTATTAAGTATGATTTGAATCCAATACATATTTCTTTATCATCTACTTCCTTTATGTAGAAGATAGATTTTGATTTGTGATATTTTGTAAAAACACCTTTAGATTCATATTCCCATTTTTCTCCTATTATCTTTTCTTTTTCAGGGAACACCATTTGAAAATTATCTATATAAAATACTCCGGAATTTGGTTTAAGTCCATTTTTCAAAGTCCAATTTTTAGCAATTTCACCATTATTCTTCAAAGAAATTTGATAATTATTTTTAATTTCGTTTCTTATAGGTTTAAAATGTGACATCTCATCTGAAAGTATTTTTCGAGTATCAAATTTCTCAATTCCTTTATTGTAAGATGAATCTCTTTTAACAAAATAAAGCTGTCTGAAATCATAATTCAAATTATTGTCTTTGTCTAAAGATTTTAAAATGAATTCAACTTTATATTCTGAATACCATTTAAATCCGAATTTCGGGTAGTGTTTATTACCAACAGTAGTTCTTTTTATTTTATACTGAAGTTTTTCGTTGATTTTAGGTTTTAAAACAAGTTCTATAGTGTCTTTTTTGACTGCAAAACTTAAAAAAAGTAAAGGTGCTAAAATTCCTAATATTATTCTGTTTCTCATTTTTCAGTATTGCTTACAACGATTTGGCTATGAACAGTACGGGAGCAAATTAGCGTTTGCTTTCCGCCAGGCACATAGCAAAATCTTTTTGTTTTGTTTTTCTTTTCCTTGTTTAAAGCAAAATCCCAAAGATTTAGCGGACACTTTAAAGATACACTTACTTTGGAATAAAAACCAAACTCCGCATTAATTATAGGTTTTGTTGTGGTGAGTTTTTTTTATTTCCACTTCCATTCTGGATAAATTAGACCTTTCTTTTTCGGTAAGGGGTTCATTTTTAGAGTGCTTTATATATTCGAATAATAATTTCATTTCTAAGAGCGTCCAGTCAAAAGTGTCATTTATTATAAAGCTTTTGTCTTCAATTCGCAATCTTAATTCACAATCGAATCCAGACCTAGAACGTGTATTTTTAAGGGACACTTTTGTTTTTTTTATATACGAACTAAAATTACATTCAACGCTTTTGTTGTAGTATCTAATATTAACAATATTTGAGTCAGAATTAAAATCCACTAGATATTGTAAATTTCTCCAGATATTAAATGAAGTTAAAAATACAAGTGGAATTCCTAAGGCTAAAATCGTAATAACTATAATATCTAGCTCTTGTTTAAATAAAAGAATAATAAAAACAAATAATAAAGAAAAACTTAATCCAGATATATATAAAGCCACTCTATCTAAAATAGTTGAAGCTTTATGTTTGAAATTAATGTCTTTCTGCATTTTTTTTAATTCACCACAACGGTAGGTATAACCGAAGTTACGGGATTAAAGTTACTGTTTTTCGGTTAAGAGCTGACTTTAGCAATTCCGAGTGGATTCGGACGCAGTCGAATCCGCCGTAATTGCGGTTATACATTGTTACCACACGTTTTTTTCTTTCGGTGTTGATTTATATTCACTATTTGCACTTTCCATAATTTTCTTTTCAAATAATTTCGGAAAGTATTTCATTATTATTTTTGATTTTAACTTTTTAAGTCTGCTAAAGTTCTGGTCTGATTTTTTCCACAATTTTTCAGAATCTTTTTCAGTCAGTATTTTTTCAATTCCGTTTTTAATGTCAATTTTTATTAGTGGAAATTCAGGTTGGTTTTCTCCACAAAGTGTTATCTGTTTTTCCAATTTCGAACTGATTGATTTCATAAAATCGGTAATGGTATTGAGTTCCAATTCCGTTTTAATTTCAGTTGGATTTATGTCAAACTCAATTTGGTTTTCGAGGAAGAAATAACATTTTACTGTAATTCCATTTAAATCAATAGTAGCAGATTTAGTTTCCAATTCGCTAGTTTCTTCCGCAAACATTGTTTTCACGTATTCGAAGTCAATTTTGTCTGTCAAATTATCTTCATAAACTCCAAAAGTCAATTTGTATTTAGAGTTTAATAAATCAACTGCTTTTTCCCAATCCGAAATCGTTGCGTTTTGGACATAAATATCTCTTAAGGCTCCATCCTTTTCAAAAATCCATTCTATATTATTCCAATCCCTCAATTTTATGATCAAATGTGTGGTAACGTTTAGTATAAAACACGTAGGGCAGAGGTTAGACACGACATTTCGGATTTAACACTTAGCCAAATATAATATTTTGTATTTATCTTTTATATTGAAAATGCCAAATTTTATATTTGGCGGACTTTATAAATAGACAACAACTTTTGGATTAAATACAATCGACAAATTTGCTATATATAGTGTTGTACGTAGGCTTTTTTATTCATCCCAATTGAAAAACCCATCATCATTCACAGTTTTTTGGAATTGAATTACAATTTCATCCTCTTTATATTCCCTCAAAGGTTTTAAGTCAGATGAGAAAAAGTCAGCGTTAATATATAATGAGCATAAGCTGTCATAACTGATTGCTGAAAATCCAGAGTCCGATTTTATTGCAAAATGAGTTATATCCGTTATAAATCCATCTCCTTCCTCGTCTAATATTTCATTTAAAATTTCAATGTGATTTTGGTTTAACTCAATTTTGTAGTGAGAGAAATCCTCACGATTGAGAACAGTCTGTTTATTAAATAATTTCCGAAACGATTTTTCACTCAATATTCCGTTATAGAATCCGTTTATGAGCAATTCAGAGTTTCTCTCCACATTGTTTATTAATTCTCTTATTATTTTTATTTCAGTTTTAAATTCCAATTCGCATTATGTTTTTCAGCTTACGCACAACGTTAAGTATAAGAAATCGTAGGGCAGTTAATAAGCACTTTCGTTTCAGTTTATAACTTAGCTAAATATAAATATTTTGCTTTTATTTTTTGTTCTATAAATGCCAAATTTTATATTTAGCGACTTTTTAAATAATTACATAACTTTGGAGTTAATACAAAAGCCCTATGTTTTTTATACCCTGTTGTAGCCAGTTTTTTAGTTTACTTTCATTTCCGGTATATTCTGCTTTTTTCAAGTTCATTTATCTCGTTTAAAAATCTTGTCTCTCCAAGTTTGGAATTTAGTCCAACTTTCGTTTGAGACGTTATTTAATTCCATAAAATCTCCAGTTGAGCAATCCAAAGATTCCCATTTAAATTCTTGCATAATACTCTGAATTATTTTTATCGGGTTCCCACCTCCTCGAATATGTAGCATTATTGAGTCGACATCTTCATTATTTCCAATGTTAAATTCAATCGAAAATCCATCTCCTTCCATAATTCCCCAACTCTCATCTGAAAAATCCAGATTTGGTAAAATATTGGTAAGCTGTGAGATTAATTCTATTCTCTTACCTAAAGTAGGTGGTAGATAATCTTTATCGTTCGTGTCAAATTTTTCCTTTAATAAAACTATATCCCAACTCACAATATTTATTTTTTTTAATTGGCTACAACGGTTAGGCTTGGCGTAGTGCGTTATAGAAATGCAGCGCATTTCGTACCCGCACAAGCAAAAGCTTTAGTTTGGATTTAAATTTAGTAAAATAAAGCTAATAAAAAAGCTTTTGTGGCGCCACAAACAAGAAATCACATCGGCTAGCACAGGTTTAGCGCATTACGTTTAGCCAATGTGCCTGTTGCACAAGTTAGCAATTAATTGACATATCGTTAAAGTAAATTATTGATTGATTTCTTAACTTTAAGAATGCAAGGCAAAAAAACATATCAAGAAAAGCTTTTTAATAGTTTTCGCTTAAGCGAACGAGTTCCTCAAGACAATTTTTATCGTTTATTAAAAGGTGTTTTAGATTTAAATTTTCTCTATGTTCAAACCAAGAGTTACTATGGCGATAGCGGCCAGAAGAGTATAGATCCGGTAGTGTTTTTCAAGTTGTGTTTAGTTGGTTATTTAGAGAATATTATCAGTGACCGTAAATTAATACAGCATTGTTCTATGCGACTATATCTACTGTTTTTTATTGGTTATGATATCGATGATGAACTTCCTTGACACAGTACGATAAGTAGGACTCGTCAGTTGTTTCCTGAGTCAGTATTTGAAGAAGTTTTCACTAAAGTACTTAGTATGTGTATAGAAAAGGGCATGGTGAGTGGTCATACCCAAGCTATTGATTCTGCCCCTATAAAAGCGAATGCAAGTATGGATACTTTGGAGCTTAAAGTACCTGAAGAAGATTTGCAAGCACATTTACGAAAGATTCGTGTATTTAGTTCTATGGACAAAGAAACACCGCACCGTAAAAGCAAAGATGATAAGTCAGATAGAGGTCAGCGTATCTTTACAGCGAGCAAGAAAGAACTGGGTGCTATCCAAAGCAGAAATAAGAAATGGAGTAGAGATCAAGACCAGCGACCAGGGTCGGGAAACAAAGGCTCGAAGTATACCAGTAATAAAACCCATTACAGTCCTACTGATCCAGATGCTCGGATTAGTGTAAAGCCTGGCAAGGCTCGGAAGCTTAATTACTTGAGTCAGTTAAGTGTGGATACGGCTAGTCATGTCATCACCGACATTCGGGCGTATCATGCTGATGGAAAAGACAATCAACAATTACCAGATATAGTAGAACGTTTACATAAGCGTTTGTGGCAACAGGGTCTGTTTTGGGAAAATTGTGTAGCGGACACTGGCTACAGTAGTGGCGAGAACTATGCTTATTTAGAGCAGAAAGGACTTAGAAGTTTTATTCCTCCACATGGTACCTATAAAGGCGGACCGGATGGTTTTATTTATAATAGGGAAGAGGATTATTATCAGTGTCCACAAGGAAAGATTATCCCCTTTACTAAAGCGTTTAATGATTATAGAAAGGAACAAAAAAGAAAGAATATAGGGCACGAAAACATGTTTGTGTTGCTTGCCCAATGCGCAGTAGTTGTCTAGGGAAAAGTGCCCAAGAAAAGAAGTTTAGTGTAACGTATTACCGAGAAGAATATGAACGTAATAATGCTAGGGTACACAGTCCACAGGGTAGATACATGAAAGGCAAACGCCAAAGTACAGTTGAACCCGTATTTGGTACTTTAACGCAGTTTATGGGCTTACGGAAAATAAATACGCTAGGCTTAAAACAAGCCAATAAGGTGATGCACCTATCAGCAATAGCCTATAATCTGAAGACCAGCCTGCCGGCAGGCAGGAGTACCTGAAATTCACTCAAAAACACATAAAAAATGGAGCAGGAATGGGGTCTTTATTCATTCTTCTAAAAAAGACCTTATATGCTCTAAAAAACTCATGTTTAAGCACCTCAAAAATAACCAATTACTTAACTAATTGAAAAATGAAACCGCCTTAAAAGGCGGTTATAAAGGCCATTATTTTATAAATTATGGAGTTGTGCAACGGTTACTTTTGTTGTGTATAGTTTTATTATTCTCCAGTATACCAGTTATACAAGAAAAATTTATCACCACAATCAAATAAAATTTTCTTATCACACCATTCATTGCTCATACAATAAGAATTTATAATTTCTGTGTTTTCAGTATACTGGTTTAATGATTGTATTTTTAATACTACTTTTTTTATTTCCTCCGATACTGAATTAAGTTTTTTACAAAAGTTTATATCATCAGGGTATTGTCCTTTTTCATTGTAAATAGTAATATCATCAAATTCTATTGAATCCATATGTACCCAACTTAAAATTGAAATCCAAAAATCTACTGAATCTTTATATCTAATTTTATCACCATAGTATATTGCTTCTTCAGTAAGATTGGGACCAGAATAAAAAACCTTTTCAGGTCTTATTATATCTTGAATTCTAGGTATTGATTTTATTCTGATTATGATATCTTCAGAGTTCATAATTAGTCTAGATGTTATATTGGTATTTATAAAATATAATAATTAATTTTTGAGAACTTTTATTTGATGAATCATTTAGTTAAAAGTCATTTTCAAAATAGGTTTCCAAAATTAAGTTCATTTAAATTTTCTTTACTAATTTATCTTTAAAGGGATTCAATTATTTTAACTAATTGGTTACAGTCATTTTTTAATTATACACAACGTTTAGTATATGAAAAGTAGGCGATCACGAAGCACTAAACTTTCGGTTAAGCACAAACTTTGATACGAGTTCAAACCCTTGAATATACTAATATTTCGCCTATTTTTTATATACATTGTTGCCAGTAGTTTTTATTCCGATGACTGAACTAATTTCAGAACTTCTAGTATGTCAAATGACAATACAGTTGTAATATCCTCAACGACCTTATTTAGAATCTCTAATTTTAGAGCTTCTTCTTTTCCTTTTTTGATTGCATTAAGTTCTGGAAACGCTTTCAAAATTTGTTCTTCTAGCGTGTGACCTTGATGATGAAGATACCAAACAGGAATATCAACTTGAATATCATTAACTAATTTTGCATGTGTTAAAGTGTTATCAATTGGTTTGACTACCGCAGAAACTTTTGCTGTTACATAGTTAATAATTGCCTGAAGTCTTTCTTTCTTAAAATGTTTAAAGTCAATATATGTTTCAGTAGAATCTAGGCCTAAATCTTCTTTTGAAACTATTTTTTCTCTTAACAGTAATGCACCAATCAAAATTGGGTCTAAAATATAATTCTCAATACTATACCTATTACCATTGCCTATAGTCTTTATTGCTTCAGTATTTGTGTTTGAAGTATCCCAATCTACAATACCTGATACAAATTTATTGCCAGCAGTTCTGAGAGTTTCTGTAATATTAATGACCTGACCGCAATTAGATATTTTAATACCATTTTTATCCGTCCGACTTTCTCCAGATGAAATGAAAATGAGAGAAATCTCTGGAATTAGATAACTTGATAATTGACGATATAATTTTTCGTAGTAGATAACATCAAATGGACTTTCTACAAATATTTGTCTTCTGTTCTCGTAATTTACACTAAAAGACGGAATACCTGCTGTTAATATGTTTAATGCTTTATCTTTATTAGATTTTTCTAATCTAACTCCTGTTTTGTTCACTATAAAGATGGATTCATCTGTTGTTAAGGCTACGGTAGAAGGCGAATGGGTCGTTATAATTACTTTTACTTTCTTTTCATTTACGAAAACCTGTTGAATAACATCAAGGAACTTTTTAGACATCGTAGGATGAAGAGATGCATCTGGTTCGTCCATTAATAATACTTTTGGAAATTCAATATCAAAATTGGAATTGTATAGTGCCAACGCTAATGACATGAGTACCTTTTCTCCTGATGATAAATCACCAAATTGAATTTCTGTTTTACTATGATTATTGACTAGCTTTAATTCAAAGGGGGCATCTCTATGACTATTTTCAGGTGAATTAATAAAATAATCTAAACTAGCTTCCTTAATTATTTTATTTACAAATTCCCATGGTGCTTCTCCAAAAGTTTTTTCAAATTCATCTTTAGATAGAAATGATATTTCAGAATGCTTCTTAACCTGATTTCTATATTGTCTATATTCGTTTTCATCTAGCTTGTCTTGATATCTCTTAAACAAACTAGAAAAATTCTGATAAAAAACATCCGTCTGACTTAAACCATCTTCTAAAGGGTAGTGATTAAAAAAATCATCAGAGCTTAATTCTTCCCTTATCTTATTTGCACTTTTTGCTATCTTATCTATGACCTTAATTTGTGGTGCATTCTGACCAAAGACCTTTTCAAGTGTGTAATTAGGGGCTTGTTTTTTGTGCTTTACATAATCACTAAACTGTTGCCATATTTGTTGAGTATTGGCATTTAATTGTTCACGTGTAACAATGGTACTTTCGTTTGGAGAAAGTGTCTGTGAAGTCACATATTTCTTAGGATTTAATTCAACGCCACTATTCGATTCTGTAACCTGTAATTGATTTTGAATAATTGCGGTTAATAATTGAGTTTTTCCAGCTCCGTTTACACCTGTTAAAACAACGAAATCGGGTAAATCAATAGAAAATGGCTCTAAGGATTTAAATTTTTTGGCTAGAGTTAATTTCATTCAATGTTTATTTTTCAAATTACTGGCAACAATTGTATAATGAACATATGTTCATTATACTGCCAATTTAAGATATAATGAACATATGTTTTATATATCTTTCATATTTTTCGAGGAATCAAGAGGATTTATTAGTTTTTAAAAGTTGTATTGCAAAATTTTAAATAATACTCCAAGGGTCAAAACCTGCAGCTTCAATGGCAGGAGCTATAACCTCGCTTAAAAATTCTTTTTCCTCCGTATCCAAATCGTCCCAAGGGAGCTTATCAACGATATCCCGGATAGCAGTAAGCTTAGATTCTTTGGGGTGTTAGCGTTTACAATTGTGCTGAGTTTATCAAGAAAATCATTGGTTGAAGTCCGTAATATATGAACTACTTCGGCATCAGATTGGTTTAATCCTCTTTCTTCCCAATATTGTTTTTTTTCATAAACAGCAGAGTTTTTTATGTTTTCTACGGTCTCTTTAAATTCTTTTGTCATATCAAAGTATAAGTTAGTACTACTGGTTTCTGTGCGATAACGGATGGTACTAGTTCTTCTATAAAAATAAATGGAATTAGTTTTTCTAAGCACCTCTGCATATGGCGGAATTACAATTTTTGCGAGCGGTCATTAAGCCATCGCCTATTTATATTGCTATCGTTATCAGAAGATACGTCTAAAAATTTGCCACCTCCTTGCTGTTCTTTTTCTTTAACCAAGTATTAAGCGCCGTGTAAATTTCTAACGTAATACCTCTTAGATAAATTAACGTCGAGGAGCAAAAGTTGCTTCTAAAAATAACTATTATTTTCTTTATTAATTCAGCATTTAGATGAAGAAGTTGAATTTTTTTCTATAGCTAATTTATTTTGGGTTATTCAGAACGAAGGCTATATGGGTATATGCCGTAGTTGTAGATTATCAGAGTATTGTATATTTCCATGGTTGAAATGATTGCCGCATAAAAAAAGTGTTGGCTGTAGTTCGTTTGACATTACAAACGCTACAACCAACACTTTAGAATACGTTACCCTAGAGAGGGACTTACAACAGCTATGTTTTAGAGCTTAGGCACTTTCCGCATTTAGCTCTTGCATGATTTCTGCAAATAACTGATATGATTTTATTCGGTCTTCTGCACTGTAAATATTAGTCACCGCAATAAGCTCATCAACCTTCGTTTGGTTTAAAAATTCGGCTACCTGTTTTTTTACTGTCGCTTTGCTTCCTATAAAAGAATATTTAAGCATCTGGTCTACTGCAGGGTGTTTTGCCATTTCCCTTAATTCTGGTGTCATAGGAGTAGGGGGTTGCATAAAATCTCTCTTCCCTGTCAGAAGCCCAATAATAATTTTGTATAAGGATGTGGCTATGCTTTCCGCTTCCTCATCGGTATCTGCTACAATAACATTAACTCCTGCCATAGTGTAGGGTTGTGCTAAATATTCTGAAGGCGTAAATTCTTCATGGTAAATTTTTATGGCATCAAATAACTTAGCGGTAGCAAAATGGCTTGCAAAGGCATAGGGTAATCCTTTTTTAGCAGACAAATGTGCGCTGTCTGTACTAGAGCCCAAAATGTACAATGGCACAGGAACACCTTCTGCAACTGTGGCACGTACGCGGGCATTTCTATTTTCTTCCGCAAAATACTTTTGAATTTCGCCTACCTCTTCTGGAAATGTAAATGCTGCTTGGCGATGGTCTGAACGTATGGCTTGTGCCGTTTCTTGATCTGTTCCTGGTGCTCTTCCTAAACCTAAATCGATCCGATTAGGGTACAAGGTACCCAAGGTGCCAAACTGCTCTGCAATAATAAGCGGAGAATGGTTAGGGAGCATAATACCCCCGGAACCAACTTTAATTGTTTTAGTTCCTTCTGCTACATAACCAATAAGCACAGCAGTAGCTGCACTCCCAATATGATCAGAATTATGATGCTCTGCGAGCCAGAAGCGAGTGTAGCCCACTTCTTCCGCTTTTTGGGCTAAGGTTAATGTGTTTTTAAAAGTTTCGTTTAATGTGTTGCCTTTAGATACTATGGCTAGATCTAAAACAGAATAGGCTATATTTTTTGTTGGCATATGCTTAAATTTTTTTGAAAAAATGTTACAAAGTAATAGATTCTTTACATTGGAATCTAATTATAATTTCATAAAAATTAGTCGTAACAAAACACCAAAAATTACATCTGCGTACCTAAATATAACCTTAGCTGCATAGCTTGGCTAGAACCATCGTTTTTTGTTTAAAAAATTAATCTATACCGTAGGTGTCTAACAAGTATTTAAGAGCGGTATCTAATACCTTATCTTCTTTAGCTGCAATATTTTCTACTGTGTTTTTTACGTACATGTCTGGGATATGTCCAATACCGTCTAAGCTTTCGCCATTAGGGAGTAAAACTTTCTGTATAGAATACCTATAATGCCACCCGTTGGGTAAAAAGCGCATATTGCTTATGGTAGAAAAATCGCCCGCGGTGGTATCACCAATTTGAGTTACATGCTCAAAAGATTTCATATGCAGCAAAAATATTTCTCCGGCACTAATAGTCTTCCTATCTGTAAGTATGACAACCGGTTTAGAAAAAGTTTGGCTCGGATCATACGCAGTGTAATAGTTCTTTTTTGCATCAAAATCATCATGGTTAGGGCCATTACGGGTAGCTACCGTATAAATTAGATGTTTCCCATCTGAAAAAGCTTTTGCCATTGCTGCGGCATAGCGATCATCTCCTCCTGTATTTTGCCGTACATCTAGTAGAATAGCCTCCACATTTGAAAACTCCTCTATAATGGTATGGATACTAGCGGGGTTTTGTCCATCCATGGAGCCTAAATAAATATACCCTATGTTTTTGCCTTTTATCTTTCCATACGCTAACTGATCTTCAGAGCTAACTTCTTTTAGCCCTTCTACATAGGAGGTGCGTATCAATTCTTCACTAATTTCAGCTATAGATTGCTCGTTTAAAGCATAGCCAGAACGGTAGCTGTGCCCATTTCCATCATACAAAACGGTATGGCTATCGTCTAAATTTTCAATGAGGCTAGCGAGAAGTTTCCATAAGTCGGCTTCCGAGAGTTCTTCATGAACTTTGGGTTGGTAGCTGCTGTAGAGGGCATCCCAATCTATACTTCGGACATCAAATAAGCTATAATGCTGATCAAAATCGGTCCAGAAAAGTTCAAAAGTAGTGCTATTGGTCAGTGGTTCTTCCTTGGGTATAAAAGTTTTAGCACAAGAAACGAGTAGTACTAGAGTACATATTAAGATGGTCTTTTTCATATTAAAATTTATAAAGTACACTTGTAGTAATGCGGTTAGAGATGCTTTTGTATTCTTGTTCTTGGTCTAGCTTTTGAAGACTGAAGTCATAGTGTACATTCCAATTAAAATGGGCTAAAATTTCCCGACTATAATTGATGTTCCAGGTAATGGCTTTGTAGCTTTCAAATGAAGCTAATTTTCCATTAAAAAGAATAGTTGCAGGATTGTCTTGGTGCGCTATAATAAACTCGTCGATGCCATTGTATGGCGGTCTACTCAAAAACTGTACTACAGGAATAGCCACCCTAGTTCCTATTCGTTGCTTGTCGTTTATTTTGGTTTCTACTGCTCCAGAAAGCGATAATCCATTAGTGGCGATATAGCTAAAAGCATCTTGGTCTTTCCAATCTAAATAGGTTATTCTTAGGCCGTAGGCACCACCTAAATAAAATTTTGTTGCAGCATCTGAAGCGGCTAAATTTTTTAAGTAGGAGATTCCTGCATCGACAAAATAGTGATCGCTAGTGAAGTCATCATTAGCGCCAGATTTTAAAGAATTATTTCCGTAGGTAAGGGCTATTTTTAAGATGTTTTCTTTTCGGTGTTCATAAAATAAAGTATAAAATAGTCCTTGACCTTTCTGGTGTAAAGGCGAGAAATTCTGATCGCTGATATGGTCAAAACTATAGCCTATACCTATGCCAATGTAATGGGTAGGAAAAGATTCTTCGGCTTGTGCTAACACAGTAGGGTGTCTACAGAAGAGTAAAAAGAATAAGGTAAGCGCTGTTTTCATGAGTTCTTAAGGTTTTGATTGATAGCTCAATAGTACGATCAACCAAAACATTAGAAGTCCCAAAAAGTTAGAATATGATTAATTAGGACTCATTCTTTAGCGCTTTAAACTGATTGGGAGTATATCCTGTGTGCTTTTTAAAAGCAGTGTAAAATGTAGATTTAGATTTAAAACCCGCCTCTAAACCAATGGCAACAATGCTATACTTATCAAAGTCTGAATCTAGTAGCATTTGTTTGGCATCGCTAATGCGATAATCGTTAATTAAAGAACTAAAATTGGAATGAACAGAAGCACTAATTAATTGTGAAAGATAGCCAGGACTAACCTTTAGTTTTTCAGCAATCAAATCCCTACTTAATTCCGGATTTCTATATAATTTCTCTACCGTCATTAATGCGGTAAATTCCTGAAAATAGTTATTTTCAGGTTCAATAGGAGGTTTAGAACTCTCCGTAGCGCTAACGTCATTACATACTAGTTCTGGAGGTTTGCGTAATTCATGTATTTCTGATTTATCTTGAGAGAGTTTTAATTGTAGTAGTCCCCTGAATATAAGCCAATACACATAAAAGGAAACTCCCAACCACACAGGGTAGGTAATGTCACTATGTGCAATAGGGTATAGGTTATCGGGAATAAAAGTATTAATCACCCAAATGAACAATAGGCCAGCATTAAATGCCCATATATTTTTCAGCCATTTTTTTTCATCAGGACTAATCGCGCTTCTCTTAATAATAAAAAAGGAAATAGTAATCAATGTTGTATTGAATAGAATAGACGAATAAAATTCGGTTTCATATACCAGTCGGTAATAGTTGGTAATCAAGTCCCATTCTAGAAGCTGAAAATCTAATTGAACATCAATAATAGTATATAAGAGCCAGAAGAAGAAAAACGGTACGGTAAGAATCCATATTTTTTTGCTCTTCGCATAGCTGTTTTTTGTAGATTTTAAAAAGTAAATCAGCATGGGAATATAAAAGAGAAAAAGCCATGGGATATCATCTCCAAAATAATCAATGAAATAGTATTTCTCATCAAAATCTTTAGCGACCAAAAGCTCTACCACGCCAATATAGGATAACAAAAAAGTACTGTACGCTAAATATTTATTTGCTTTAACGCGGAAGGTTTTCTGTGTTAAAAGAACTACGGCGAAAAGCAGACCTTGAATTAAGCTTACAAAAACTAGAATTTCTAGCACATTTAAATTCATTCCGATGTGGTAAATTTTTTTATACTTCTTTTAGTGTGATGTGTTCGTGTATGAGATGAACGATCTTCAATTTTTCAGTGTTACCTCATCACGATGCCTGAAAATGAAGCTCCATCGTTTTATTCGTTTTTCGTGTTAAATGCTATCTCTTTAAAAGTTTCTGGATCTTCTTCAGAAAAAGGTTGAGGCTCAAGATGCGCATGACCTTCATCATACATAGTTCCCGTGTCTTTTTTTATCTTGTACCAAGACTCTTGTATTTCAGAAACCACACGAACAGCATAATAATCTTCTTTCTCACGGATAATGAGGGAACCTTCAAAATTCGTAAGGTCAGACGCATTTAAATTAGGGATGGCTTCCACAACAATAGCGATATGTTCCGTAGCCGTTGCTGTTTCTTGGTATATAGGAATAGCGGTGGTAGGTCTAAAATCTTCAGGGTTTGCAATGGTATTAGAAAATAGCGCGCCCGTCATAAGATGAACACCCATTGTATATTTAAAGATTGAATTTTGGGGCAAGTAGAGCACGGGGTTAGAAAAAACTACATACACTTCTTTACCATTGGTTTGTACGCTATTTGTAGAAAAAGTAGTTAAACTAGCTTTTTTATCTAAAGCTGTTAATGCCTGTTGGATGATAGCATCTTTCCCTAAATTCACCAGTTTTCTCACCTCTTTATTCATTTTTACTTTTTCTTTTTTAGGGGATTGGGCATTGCAATAGGAAAAAAATACAAGGAGTGGAATTAATAAATGGACCGTATATTTTTTCATGAGTTGTTTTTAAGAGCTAGATGCTATGATTTGAACGCTAACGTATAAAAGTAAGTATATTAAGCATCATACAGTTTAAAATAAGCAATCAATCCAAACTTTCGTTCCGGACCCATGGTAATAAATTCCTCCATTTCAGTTTTAGTAACCGTACCATCTCTATTAAAATCTGAAGCACTTAAATGCCCATTGGGATCAGGACTTCTAGGTTTGTCTTTTAATCTATCATCTTGATTTTTTCAACCAAAAAAGGATAGGATAAGAAGTCCGAATACTATTATTTTTTAATCTGTTCATTGTAGTGATTCGTTTATAAATTATTATTTTTTTCGAAAAGATTGTACCAATATATACAGCGCGATTAACACCGAAGGGATCATTACAAAAACTCCGGGAAGGAGTAGCAATTTAATAAGACAGCCATCTCCAGAACAAGCTCTGTTCCCCTTTAGAAGTAGTGTACTTGAAAAAATAATGCCGGTGATGGCTAATGTGAATAGCAACCAACTTATCAATCTATTTTTCATACTTAAGTTTGGATTTCTAGCCTCTCCTACACAGGACGAATGTACCATTAAAGATAGCGCTAAAAAATCAGTTAGATTCCCAAAGGGTGGGAGAACAATCCGAAAGCAAAAGGTACATACACCTTTAATTTTGTATGGATGAATTAATGTAAGCTAATGACTTTAGTTATTTTCCATACATTGTTGGTGTGCTGCCACATGATTATAAATTTACTGGGTACAGCAACCGCATTGGGCTCCTGCTTATTAAAAAATGTATGGTATCCTATTTCAACCGCGCCATAATCTTTTATAGGATATACTTCTAAACTACCTTTTACGAGCGTTCTGGTGATCTTATTGCAAATATTCTTTTTCGTTCCTTCAATAATTTTCTCCTTGGAGGTCATTAAGCCCCCTTTATCATGGTAAAACTCAATATTGTCCGAATATATAGAAGCTTGTTTTTCTAAATTACAGTGGTTATAGGCATCAAAAAAGTTAGCATCTAATGCTGCAATAGTTTTATGCAATGTGGCGTCTACGGGAGAATATTTAGGAATAGTATTGGAGTTGCCTTCTATTTTGGTGGCTTTGCAAGACAAAAGTATGAGTAGGGGTAGTGCCATGCTCAAGAAAAATTTGGATGCGCTCATAATTGGTCTTTTTTTAAAAAGACGAATTAAAAGTATACTTGTTACAGTAGACGTGAAATAAGCTTAGCTAGATCTGACAAGGAATAGCAGAGAGGCCCTATTTGCACCATTCTAAAAGCTATTACAATGAATATTTTACTATGGGATGTTTTATTTAGGGTAACGGATTATGAAGTAATTGTATTCCGTTTTTAATAATGGGTACCATATGACCCACAACTTTATTGGAGTACTAGTATTTACGATGTATCATTGCTTTGCTAAAAGCTTAGCTTTCTATGATTGTTTTAAAAAAAACAAGGAGACAAATACTATTCATCTCCTTATAATACTAATTTTATTTCAAAGTATTTATTTTATCAAAGAATAGCGTCCCAAATTTTAAAGGTAGAAGGGTTCCTCTCACTATATCATCAATAGTTTGGGTCATTGATAAATTTCCAACGCTGTTTTCAACTTTAAAACCAGCGCCAAAACCTACCATATTGTAAACAAAAAACTCGTATTTTTTTCCTTTACTTTCAAAGGATAATTTGTGTAAATCACTATTTTTAGTGGCGTCACCGCTTTCTCCACCACTTTTTAATTGAAAAGACATTGATTGTTTAAGATTGTCAGCTAATTTTCCTTTTTCAAACTCCAACGTATTGATATTCCGTTGGTTAAACTCCCAATGCTCTGCTGCAGTTTGACTGTTGGAATTGTATTCTATATAATGAAATTTATGATCTTGTAGTACCAATAAATGATGATTGGTGTTTTCTACCACGATACCAGTAAGCATTGTTTTTGTGGTGTCTGCAACTGCACCTAAAATGCTTTTAGGTTTTTTACAGGCTGCAATAGCATTAAAATCTCCTCCAACAATATCAACAATAGGCTTAAAAGTATACTCATCTGCTTTAAAGTCTTTAAAATAGGTGTCAAAATTTTCTGTGACATCTTTCTCCGCTTCTACATAGTTATTTCCAAAAGCATCGAATTTGCCTGATTTTTTCATGTAAAGAAAGTACGCGCCAATGCATACCATGATCAGTAATGGAATAATGTAAGTCATAATTTTTAGGTTTATTTGGTTTTTTTTACGGAATGGCTATTCAATATTTTTTTATTTATTAATATGGACATTAATAAGTAGCCCAAGAAACAACCGATAAATAGTAATAGAATAGGGGAGGTATAGGTTATACCTTCTTTGAAATATAGAAATATGGAAAAAAGTCCAAATACAATGGTTCCTTTACCGAATAAATATTTCAATCTTATTCTCATATTTTTTAATGGTATTAAGCAGCTATCGAATAGTAAACGTATTTATGAATGATTAGTTGTGCCATTTCTAATAGCTTTAGTAATATGAAACCACATAGTACAGGTGCTAGTCTGCATAGCCAAAGCTTACATCTGCTCCAAGCTTGTTAGACCATGATAATTGTAGAGTGGCACAAGTATTCTATGTGCCAAATTTTCTAATTATTGGATGATAACAAACACAGTACCAGTAGGAGGTAAAAGCTTTTCATGTTGATAGATTACTTTGGTTAGAATCTAAGAGTCCGTTCTTAATTTATTCGCTTATAGATTTCAATATTATGAAAAACGGTATCGTTATGACTATAGGTATTTACTTGTTTGTATGAGTTTTCAGTACGTTCTATAGGGATAATATAGGTGTTAATATCACTTTTCATAGAATACGACATAGAGGTCAATACTTCTGTGATGGTGTCATTTTTAAACGTGTAAGTTCCATACCCATGCCATTCAGAGGCATCTTCAGCTGGGCTCGTATTCCAAATAACATGGCCATCAAGATAAATTTTGTGCTGTACTTTTGAGGTGTCTGTAATAAGAGTATCGCCATTGGCAAGATGATAGAAATGACTCAATTCCCAAACTCCTTCAATAGGATCTACATCTACAGGTGGTGCTATTTCTTTGTCTTTAATAGATGTATTACAGGAAGTACATAGTATAAGTGTTCCTGCGAAAGTAAAAAGAATAGAATTCTTGAAAGTGTTGTTTTTGGTCATGTTTAGTAGATTAGATAATAAGAAAAAATTAAGGTTTTTCTTACAGAATGAATATAGGGTAAATTTTCGATAAATGGTACCTATCTTTAAGTAATCATAATACAAGGACACGCACTTCTTTTGATGTTACTTGTATGGTCTTCGTGTCATAAATAGGTTTCCCGAATATATCATAGGTTCCGCTTAGATATTTGAATTCAATTTCCATTTGAACTGGTGCAATATGTATGAATCCTTTCTTTTTTGGCTTTAATACGGCTTGTTGCCAGGTGGTAGCTCTGAATTCTTTAGCTTTATAAGTAACATTTTGAACCGTTAACCTTTCAATTTCTATACGATCCGAAGAACAATTGGAATAAGAAGGTTTGGTGGCTAATTTCCAATCTATAATTCCAACATCGGGTGAAACATACACTTTATGGGAGACGATTAGAGAATCTTTTACTCCAATTTTTTCTTTTGATACCGTAGCCAACATATAAATATTTTCATGAGGGGCAGTAGGTATACTCGTACTATTAACCGCTTTACTAACGGTTATTGTAATAGGCTTTGTTTGATATGTTTTTTCCTCAATGGTAATTAAGGCAGCCCCTATGGAAAAAGTACCTAAAGCTTTCGGAGTAATAACATAGCTATAGACCGTTTCTAGGGTCTCCACTCCATTTACTATAGTCGTATTCATAGCCCGCATGGGGCCTCCAACTACTTTAAAATTTTCAAATTCAGGAGGTGTAAATAAACTGATGTTGTCCTTTTGGTCCATAGAAAATTCTACCCGCAAATGTTGATCTAGACCTATTATTTTTTTAGCTACTTTCGCTGTGAATTTTACTTGTGCGCCTATGGTTGCCGAACTGAGTATAGCTAGTAGCAGTATAAAATTGAGGAATTTCATTTATATATTTTAAAGTCTTTTTTCTGAATTAAGCGGTTCTATAATCCTTTGTGTGTTATGTATTACAAGTATACAATTAGGATAAGAAAACTGAATTAAGAAAGGATGTTATAGGAATTAGGTTTAAGTTTTTGTTGATAGAAAAAAATAGTACTAAGAATTAAACTCTATATAAAAGCTTTTAGTATTCCAAACCCATATCAAAATCCTCAAAGTGCTCAATTTCAGAAAGCTTAAACAACCGATCTTGTTCAAATTTCACCCAAGTCTCTTCAAAAATTTCATCACCCCCTTCAGAATCCTGATTGGTATTTACTCTTGTTAGTTTCTTTTTAGTCAAAAAATTAATACTCGTTTCTCGATCTATAATTGGGCCATGATTACTACTAGCATCATACCCAATAAGTTTAAATTCCGACTCTTGAAATCTAAAAATGTACCTCCAGTAGCCGTATCTTCCATGCGCAAAATGGATTATAAGATTAGATCTTTCTACTTCGATCCAAAGCTCTGGGGCATAATAAACCCCACCATCTTCATTTTCAGAATAAAAGCAATCATAGTTTTTATCTGCTACTTCGTAACTGTCGTTATTGTTAAGGAGTACTAGTATTCCTCTTCTATTACGGTCTACTTCTTGGTCAAATCTATTAATGACTACATTTTTTTCATCCGTTTCTTTAATGATAAGAATACAATCTTCTTGTCCGTCTTTATTTAGGTCACCATGGTACGTCTCAAATAGTACATAGCCTTCAGGAACAAAATTAGCGGTATTTATAGGTTGTGCATCAACACTATACATTCCTAAAGTATACAAGAGGGCAATTCCTAGAATTATTTTCATGTGATATTTTATATTTGTTTAAGAAGGGATAAGATTGTCGCCGGTTCGATTTGAGGAAATTTTAGTGGTTATGATGAAAGAAATTCCTACTATAACTATATTTTAATGAAATAGTATAACCTCAATCAAAGTCGCTCATAAAAAAGCCACGATAACCATTCCTAAGTTCGCAATAAAGTTAGTCTAGACTATAGCTATATTTCGTAAGTATAGAATTAGCGGTATTCATTTTTTGGATAGGAAAATCTTCCGCGTCATATTCATAGGAAAAAGTTTGATCTTCTAAACTACCAAGGGTATAATTTTCGACAGTAAACTTGGTAAGGTTATTTGTGTTCCTCCAGAGATTATGCTCATCTGTAATCAAAAATTCCCATCCTCCAATAACATTTAAATAGTTTAAAATCGTAGCTAAATTTAAAGATTCTAAAGTTTTTAGAGGATTGCGTTTATCATCATAAGTATACTCAAAAATAGAAGTTTCATTCAGAATTTTTTTTGTGAGGTTGTCATTAGTATACTCAAATTGTATAGAAATGCCCTCCTGAGAAAATTCAGAAATAGAACCGTCACTGTTCACAACGATAGTTCTATCACGTGTTCCAAGGACATCTTTGAAAACTATGGTTTGGTCAGTATACACTAAATCATACTCTTGATACACTTCTCCATCATAGGTAGATGCTATATGACGAATAGTACTGTCTTCATATTCAACAACGGTCTCTGTTATATTTGTTGCTTGGGTTTCTTTTTCAGTACTAGTAAATTTTAATTTCGTAATTTTTTTTTCTTCTGGGGTGATATCGATCTGCAAAGAATTGGCAGCTGTTATACTCCAAGATGATAATTCCGCGTTGCTATTGTTGAGGAATAAATTATTTTCATCAGTAAAATCAAAAGAATTATTTGCTGTTGATGAATTTATATTGGAGGTTATTTCAACTAACTTTATTGTTCCTGCCTCTTTTGGTTCTGTGGCGACTTCTATTTCTTCTTCTGGCACCTCAATGGTTTGTAAAACTTCCTCTGAAAGATTAACCTTATTACATGAAATTAGTAGAAAAAGAGCGGTAAGAATTAAAGAATAGTGTTTCATTGTTTGGTTTAAAAAAGTAAAGAATTAGTTTGATACCGGAGTTAGAGCATAAAGAAAACCATTTATTGAACTACTTCTTTATGGTTGATGTAAAAATTACGGTTAATTTTAAAGCTAGAAGTATCTCCTTTTAATTTGCTTGTCTTCCATTCGGCAGTAGGAGTAATCCAAAGTTCTTTTCCTGCAGTAGAAACGCTTACTGGTATGGCAAAATCAGCTACAATATGTGTATATCTGTACTTTAGCTTTTTACCATCATAATGGTATTCCAATACAGGCACTTCTATAGTTCTTAAGTATTGCTCAAAAAAGGCACTCAAATCTATTTTGGCGGCTTTAGAGATGTAATTTTCTATTTGAGCGGTGGTTACCGTTGCATGGTAGAATTCTTTATTTAGACCTCTTAAAATACTTCTCCATTTTTCATCATCGTTGAGTACATGTCGTAAGGTGTGTAGCACATTGGCACCTTTAAAGTACATATCACTACTTCCTTCATTATTTACATGATAAGCACCAATAATAGGCCGATCATTCTGGATTAATTTTCGAGTGCCAATAACATAATCTTGTGCAGCCTCTTTGCCATAGTAATAATCCACAAATAAGTTTTCGGAGTAGGTGGTAAAGCTTTCATGGATCCACATATCTGCAATATCCTTGTACGTAATATTATTAGCGAACCATTCATGACCGGCTTCATGGATAATGATATAGTCAAATTTTAATCCCCAACCAGATCCCGAAAGATCACGGCCTAAATATCCTTTGTTGTATTGATTGCCATAGGTTACAGAACTCTGGTGTTCCATTCCTAGATACGGCACTTCTACAAGTTTAAAACTATCTTCGTAGAATGGGTACGGTCCAAACCAATGTTCAAAAGCTTTCATCATTTTTGGTGCATCTTTAAAATGCGCTTTTGCTTTCTCTAAATTATCTTTCAGAACGTAATAGTCCATATCCAAAGGACCCTTTTCTCCTGGGTATTGTTCTCCAAAATGCACATAGTCACCCACATTTACATTTACCCCATAATTATTGATAGGATTTAAGACTTCCCATTCATAAGTGGTAGTTGTTTCATTCTCGATGACCGCTTTTAGTCGCCCATTAGAAACATCCATAAGGCCTTTTGGTACAGTAACGCTAATGGCCATGCTGTCTACTTCATCATACATATGGTCTTTATTAGGCCACCAAACACTTGCGCCTAAACCTTGGCAAGAAGTAGCTACAAAATCTTTTCCATTACTATCTTTTTTCCAAGAAAAGCCGCCATCCCAAGGGGCATTTTTAGCAGCTCTAGGGATTCCTGAATAGAACACGGTAATCTTATTTTTAGCCCCTTTTTTTTGTTCTTTTTTTAGGGTGATGAAATGCGCGTTTATATTTGATCTTACGTCTAATTCTTCTCCGTCTTGCGTAACTTTTTCTATTTGCAACGGGGGTTGTAAATCTACTTGTAAAATTTGTTGCGGAGTTAAAACGGTATAGGTGATAGTATTACTGCCTGAAATAAATTTTTTATCTGGTTGCACTGAAATCTTCAAATCGTAGAAATTTAAATCCCACCAATCGCGTTCCGGCGTGATGCTCCCTCTCA
This sequence comes from Cellulophaga sp. HaHa_2_95, assembly GCF_019278565.1. The sequence goes on from NZ_CP058988.1 coordinate 2,035,696, forward strand.
AGGTATCTTGTTCGGTAAAATAATCTTTGGCTTGTAACAAGCCTTGACTATGGCTAGAGATGCAAATAAATAGGAAAAAAAATAGGGCTAAAAAATGTTTCATGCGGCTACGGTGCTATAATTATGCGGCTAAAGTTAAACTAATTTTTAAAATTTGTCGGCTTTGCCCTACAAGATTGAAGTTCGATCGGAATATTTAGAAGTTAATTACCGAATAAGTATCTTTACGATTCACTCAAACATAACTTAAAAATGAAATTTTACGCTACAACATTGGCATTAGGTTTTCTCTTCCTTTTTACATCCGTTTCAAGTACAGCAAGAGCACAAGATAAAAATCCGTTTATAGGCCGATGGGATATGGTCATACAACAAGAAGGTAAAGAATTACCTTCCTGGTTAGAAATTACAAAATCAGGCAGATCTACTTTGGTTGGGCGTTTTGTATATGCCTTTGGGAGTGCAAGACCTATTGCAGAGGTACAAGTGAAAAATAATGGATTCAATTTTACCATTCCACGCCAATGGGAACCGGGAGATAAAGACCTGAAATTTGAAGGAGCACTGAAAGGATCAACACTTTCTGGAACGATGGTATATACTGATGGAAAAAAATACAAATGGACAGCAACGCCTGCTAAAGTAGCACCGTATAAGAAAAATATTGTTTGGGGAGCTCCAAAAGCACTTTTCAATGAAACCGATTTAAAAGGGTGGAGTGCTATGGGCGATAACCAATGGATTGTAAAAAACGGTATACTAACAAGCCCAAAATCAGGAGCTAATTTGGTATCTGACGAAAAGTTTTTAAATTTTAAATTACATGTAGAATTTAAATATCCAGAAGGAAGTAATAGTGGTATTTACTTGCGAGGTCGTCATGAGGTACAGATTGAAGATAATAGGGGCTTAGAACCTTCTAATATTTTATTTGGAGGTATTTACGGATTTTTGACGCCTAATGAAATGATGGCAAAACCAGCAGGAGAGTGGCAATCTTATGATATTACCTTGAATGGAAATCGAGTAAGTATTGTGGCTAATGGTAAGGCCATTATTACCGATCAAATTATACCAGGAATTACCGGAGGCGCTTTAGATAGTAATGAAGCTGAAGCAGGACCTTTATTAATTCAAGGAGATCATGGTCCTGTAGAATTTAGAAGTATTGTAATTACACCAGAGCTTAACTAGTATTTTAAAAGCATATAAAAGCAAAACCCCATGCCTTGGCATGGGGTTTTGCTTTTTCCTCTAATTCAATTTATCGTAGAATAGCATTCGGAAATACTACGGGACTCTCAAAACCATCTTTCCCTACCGAAGAAATTCCAAAGAAAAAATTATCAATAACAATCCCTTCTAAAAGAAACTCAGTTACATTGCCTACATAGCGGCTATGGTCCCATGTTGGAGAAGTAGTATCTCTCCAATATATTTTATAGCCTAGAGCACCATCCACTTTACTCCATTCAAATTTTGCAGCGGGTTCTACAATACCGCCAATTTTTACTTCTTTTGGCGCTGGGGGCGCCCATGCTAACGAAGCTAGGTTGATAGCGTTTACGGCCGTTAATTTTTTAGCATAACCAAAGTTTACGTGCTCCAAAACATCACCATACTGTATTCCGTTTTCGGTTCTAATATCTTGGTGCTGTTGGGTGTAATTTTCATGGGCTTCCATGATACGGATTCCTGCAAAGCCAGCATCGTTAAATGGCCTGTGGTGACCGCCACGTCCAAAACGATCTAATCTATAGATCATCATAGGATTCATTTCGGGCATATACGTTTTTACATTTTTATGAATGTATCGTGCCAATTGTCTTGAAATTCCATCTACTTCCCCGCCATAAAAACGACGCATTTGGCGTTGTTTATCTGTTTCTGTAGCAGGAACAGGTTCTGAGAAAATTCTAAAATCACGATTGCTTACCACACCATCTACTCCGGTGATATTTCCAATCATATCATTGTTCAGGATTCCAATAACATCCCAACCTTGCTCTACAGCGTATTTTGCTAATCCGCCTCCACCAAAGAGTCCTTGCTCTTCGCCAGAGAGTCCTACATAGATAATACTATTCTCAAATTTATAGTTAGAAAGTACACGAGCTGCTTCAATAGTCCCAGCCATTCCGCTAGCATTATCATTGGCGCCAGGAGCTTCTGTGGTGTAATCCATCGTATCACTAGCGCGAGAATCAATATCACCACTCATTATTATATAGCGGTTTGGATATTTTGTTCCTTTTTGAATGGCCACCACATTTACAACCCAAGCATCTTTAGGAACGCGAGCTCCCATATCTTTAGTGACAAAATCTTTCTGATAAAAAACATCCATACAATCTGCACAAGAGCTAGATATGTTATCAAATTCAGACTTTATCCAGCGCCTGGCAGCACCAATTCCGCGTGTATTAGAAAGGGTATCACTAAAGGTATTTCTTGTTCCAAATTCGGTCAAGGTCTTCACATCGTTTTTAATACGGTCTTCAGATACAGCAGCGATAATCTCATATATTCGAGCATCGGTTTGTGCTAGAATAGGGAATGATACAAAAACAGTAAGGAGACAAAGGAGTAATTTCTTTTTCATTTTTTTGAGTGTTAGCATTGAATTATTTTTTTTGAGTCATAACATATAGGCCGATAAGTGGTCCTATACCTAAAAATAAGAAAATTAAAGTTGGATTTATCTGAGTGGCTAAAACAGTAAGCAGCTGTATGCTGATAATACTGATGGCGAAACCAAAACAATTTACGAGTGTTAGTCCTGTTCCTTTTAGTTCTGGTGGAGCAGCATTAGCAATCAAACTAGAAAACTGCGGTGAATCTGCAGTAACTGCCATGCCCCAAAGGCTCCATCCTATAAGAAATAATACAGGAGATAATTTGAAAAGCAAAGGGGAGAGAATGCAAAACAATGCAGAACCTATTAAAGCATAGTAGGCTATTTTAAAACTACCTATTTTTTGAGCCAAATACCCGCCCAATGCGCAGGAGAGTCCGCCTAAAGCAATGATTACAAAAGTGAGCAGGGGAATTGAAAAGCTACTGGTATTTAGCGTGGTGTACGTAAGTAAGGCTAGTGGCGTAAAGGCCCAAAATGCATACAGCTCCCACATATGGCCAAAATATCCAATTGCGGCTGTTCTAAATGCGGGAATTTTGAATAAAGAGATTCCTGCTTTTATTTCTATATTGGTACTTCTTTTTCTAAAAGGGCCGTTAGGAACAAATAATACCACAACAATTCCACCGACAACTGCGAGTGCTGAGGTGAAAATTAATACAGTATCAGAATTGCTATTGAGTTCTAACCCTTGTAAGAGGTACGGGAATGAGGTACCTAGAACCAAAGCTCCTACTAAGAAACCTAAGGCTTTGCCGAGTCCATTTTCATAATAATCTGCTGCAATTTTCATCCCGATAGGGTAAATGCCAGCAAGAAAAAAGCCTGTCCCAAAACGCGCAAAAAGCAAATGCCATTTAGAGAGTTCAGCCACTAAAAGACTTAAGTTACAAGCCGCGGCTAATACTGCGCAGATAAAAAATACTTTGGAAGGAGAAAACCGATCAGCAATCATCAAGAAGGCAAAGACTAATGTACCCGTAATAAAGCCAAACTGAACAGAAGAGAGTACATATCCAATAATCTCTGGCCCTAATCCTGTTTTCAGTGCAATATCATCTACAATAGCATTGCCTGCAAACCATAAGGAAGTGCAGGCAAATTGTGCTAGTATTAATACGGGTAAAATATGCGGTTTATGCGTCAAGAGTCATCATTTGATCATTTTAGTCGTTAAAGACTTGAAAACTAATCTAAAAATCGCTTTAATAATTTACGAACATCTTTTGTACCGTCTACATAATATTTTGCTGATGTTTTCTGAAGTCCAACTTTTACAGTTACAGCACTTTTTGGAAGCTCCTGGAACATAAATTCATCGGTCCAATCATCGCCAATAGCAAAAACAAAATCATAGTCGTTTTTACCGTACATACGCATGGCGGCACGGCCTTTATTTACATTGCTGCTTTTTATCTCCATGACTTTATTTCCATTTAGAACACTAAGGTCGTCATTGGCAATAAGACTAGTCAATACGGTATTTAATTCTGTAGCTCTTTTTTGACCAAAATCAGGATCTGTTTTGCGATAATGCCATGCTAGTGAATAGTTTTTTTCTTCAATAAAACTACCCGGAGTTCTGTCTACGAATGATTCTAACACTGGAAGTATTTTTTCCATCCAATCTTTCTTCACATTCTCTAACATGCTAAATTCTGCTCCGTTTTCAGAAATCCATACCCCATGTTCTACAATCATGTTGTATTTTTTAGGTAAGAACCATTTGGTAAAGGTTTCTTTATCCCGACCACTAATAAGATACATGTCTGTATTTTCTTGTGATGAAATAGCATCTAGCAATTCATATAATTCTTCATCCGGACTCGCTTTTTGCGGATTGTTATGAAAGCCCGCAAGAGTACCATCGTAATCTATGAACAGTAGCCTTTTTTTGGAAGCTTTATAGTCTTCAGTAATTTTATCTAATAACTTCGAAGAGAGTTTTCTAGATACGTAGCTGTGGCTGTTCTCTTTTTGCGCTGTTAAGGAACTCATGAAATCGTTAGCCCATCGCTCTACATTATAACGCTCTAATCGTTTTTGTAAAACATCATTACGTTCTTGCTGCTCTTCTTTAGGCATCTGAATTGCTTGATGAATGGTATCTGCAATCTGCTCAAAATTGTTAGGATTTATTAATAATGATTCATTCATTTCATTAGCTGCACCCGCCATCTCACTCAGGATAAGTACTCCTGTTTTGTCTGTTCTTGTGGCCACATATTCTTTCGCCACAAGGTTCATCCCATCACGAATAGGAGTAAGCCAAGCAATATCACTAGAGGTGTATAAATCTATTAGATTTTCAAAAGGCATAGACCTGTAGAAATACCAGATAGGTGTCCAACTTACAGTAGAGAATTCCCCATTAATTCTACCTACAAGCTCATCTACCTCTCTTTTTAAAAGTTGGTATTGCGGCACATTACTTCTAGAAGGTACTGCGAGGATAATTAAACGCACTTTTTCCTTATACTGTGGGTATTTCGTTAAAAAATATTCAAAAGCATTTAAACGTTTCGCAATTCCCTTAGTATAATCTAAACGATCTATGGAAAGTATAAATTTGGCATCCGGGGCCGTTTCTTTATGGTTGTTTAAACGTTGCTGTAATTCAGATTGCTCTGCTTTTGAACGTTGTTGGTGTTCTTGCGCAGCATCACTAAATTTCTTATAATCAATTCCCATGGGGAAAGAATCTACTTTTATAATACGGTCTTCTAAGTAGATATCATTAAAACTTACATCTAAACCAAGAATACGACGTACAGAACTTAAAAAGTGACGTTCGTAATCATAAGTATGGAAGCCTATTAAGTCAGAACCTAATAATCCTTCTAATACTTCTTTACGCCATGGTAAGGTTCTAAATATTTCAAATGAAGGAAACGGAATGTGTAAAAAGAAACCGATAGAAATATTCGGTAATTTTTCACGAACCATTTGCGGTACTAACATCAATTGATAATCATGTACCCATATCGTGTCATCATCATCTGCTTTTGCCACAATAGCATCGGCAAATTTCTGATTTACTTTTTTATAGGTCTCCCAACTTTCAATTTCAAATTCTGAATATTCTAAAAAATAATGGAATAGAGGCCAAACGGTTCTATTGCTAAATCCATAATAAAAGCCATCTACTTCTTGTTGGGATAAATTTACTTTAGAAGAGCCGTGTTTTGCTAGTGCTTCATCAATATCACCTATTAAGTCTTCAGGAATTTCTTCGTCGGTTAAACCACTCCATCCAATCCAAAGGCTGTCTCCACCAGAGTGCACAGATTTCATTCCAGTAGCCAATCCACCCACACTTGGGATTGCAGTTATGCCTCCATTATGAATTTGTAATTGTATCGGTAGTCTGTTTGAGATTATGATAGTTTTGCCCATTATTCGGTTTTTTTTACAGTTTTTTAGAATTTATTTCTCTAAATTTCGTGAAAAAGAAGGGTAATGACAATTTTATTAGCCTTTTGAGTTAGCAATTTATTGATATGGATAATTTAGACTACGGAATAATAGGAAATTGCAGGAGTGCAGCATTAGTTTCTAAGAATGGTTCAATGGATTGGTGTTGTTTGCCAGAATTTGATTCGTCTTCAGTGTTTGCAAAACTATTGGATGAAGAAATAGGAGGGAGCTTTGGTTTTGAAGTTGAAGACACCTATAAGATACAACAGTTCTATGATGCCGAAACGGCAATATTAATTACCAAATTTACAGAAGGAGAAGAAAACTGTTTTGAAATTCATGACTTTATGCCAAGATTTCATAAAGAGGATGATACGTTTTTTGCGCCACCAGAAGTTTCTCGTTTTGTAAAACTTGTGGCAGGAAAACCAAAATTTAAAGTGGTGTACAATCCTAAATTAGAATATGCACAAGGCAAAACAGAATCTTTTATAAAGAAAGATTTTATAGCGAGTTTAACGCACGAAGTTAAGTTTGATACTGTATTCTTATACACTTCTTTTGATAAAGAGAAGGTGTTGAATGGTGAAGAAATTACCTTAGAAGAAAATGGTTTTTTTCTACTAGCTTATAACGAGAAAATATTCTTACCGACGACAGAAAAAGTGTTTTTAAATTTAGAACGTACGCGCATTTATTGGATGGATTGGTCTCAGAAAACGCCCACCTATAAGAAGTTTGATAAAGAAATTAAACGTAGTGCACTTACCTTAAAATTATTAAGTTATGATAAGACAGGGGCTGTTTTAGCGGCCGCTACAACATCACTTCCAGAGACCATTGGAGAAGTTCGTAATTGGGATTACCGTTTCTGTTGGATACGTGATGCTTCTATGGTGATCAAAGTGGTGTCAGATCTTGGACATAAGAATGTAGCGAAACGTTATTTGCAGTTCATTATCGACTTGATTCCTGATAAGGATGAGAAGTTACAGATCATGTACGGCATTAATCGTGAGAAAAAGCTAACAGAGCAAACCTTAGAGCATTTAAGTGGTTACAAAGGCTCCAAACCTGTTAGAGTAGGTAATGCTGCTTACGAGCAAGTACAGAATGATATTTATGGGATCCTGATGGATGTGATTTACGAATTGATCAACCAGTTCAGTATAGGAATCCAAAACGGCGAAGAGCTTTGGGGGATTACCAAAGGAATTGTTTGGATTGTAGAAAAGCACTGGCAAGAACCAGATAAAGGTATTTGGGAATTTCGTTCAGAAGACCGACACTTTACCTTTTCAAAAGTACTTTGTTGGACGGCTATAGATAGAGCTATAAAAGTAGCAGAGCTTTTAGATAAAAAACATAAAATTGACAAGTGGAGGCCTCTAGAGCAAAAAATTAAGAAGGATATCATGGAAAATGCCTGGAATGAAGAAAAGCAGGCATTTACTCAATCATATGGCTCTTCAGATATGGATGCTTCTGTATTACTTATGGAGTCTTACGGATTTATTGAAGCCAAAGATCCAAAATTTGTAAGTACGGTATTGGCCGTAGAAAAAGACTTATGTAATGATGGGTTATTATACCGTTATAAAAATGAGGACGATTTTGGTGAACCTTCTTCTTCATTTACTATCTGTACCTTCTGGTTTATTAATAGCTTATTTAAAATAGGACAGGAAGAAAAGGCACTACATCATTTTGAGCAATTGCTAAGTTATAGCAATCACCTTGGCTTATTTAGTGAAGACGTAGATTTTAAAACAAAACGCTTATTAGGGAATTTCCCGCAAGCATACTCCCACTTGGCATTGATAGAATGTGCAATTAACTTCTCTAACAAGGCTTCTGAGGAAAATGTTTTAGAGTCTATGAGAGAGTAATAGAAATATACTTATTTGTATTTAAAACTAGTTTTCAATGCTGAACTTTCAGTAGCGAAAACTAGTTTTTTTATTTATAGAAAAACAATAGCATTTAGGAATGCTGCCTAAAAGCTCCTCATCGATCGTTTGTAGTAGAGGCAGTTGTAGCCGCAGTATAAACAAAGCTATATGTTTTTGTAAAAAAATCAGAGCTCAGGTTTCTCCCAACATACTAAAAATAAAAAAACCGCTCTGTTAAGAGCGGTTCTTCCTTCTGCGTTTAAAACAAATAATAATCAGAATTAGTCAAAGGTATAACCATTGTCTGCAGCTACTTTATCCGCAATTTGCGTGCGTAAGGCTACTACATTAGGGTTATTGGTGTATTTTGTAAAACGCTTAAGGCCCATTAACATCATACGTTGCTCGTCACCTTCAGCAAAAGAAACGATAGCTTCTTTTCCTTTTTGTATAACAGTGTCTACAGCAGTATATAAGTATAATTTAGACATCGCGATTTGTGTTGCTTGTTCTGCTTCACCAAATCGTTTTACGTTTTTCTCAGTTCTTAGTATAGTAGACTCAGCCATGTATATTTCAATTAATATATCAGAAGCAGACATCATCAGTTGTTGGTGGTTTTCTAATTCAGCACCGTATTTTTGCACAGCAGAACCAGCTACCATTAAAAATACTTTCTTCAATTTAGCCACTAAATCTTTTTCCTCAGCAAAAAGCTCAGAAAAATCTGGTGTATCAAAAGAAGGGATACCCATTAATTCTTCACCAACTTTAGTTGCAGGACCTAAAAGATCTACATGACCTTTCATTGCTTTTTTAACAAGCATACCTACCGCTAACATACGGTTAATTTCATTGGTACCTTCATATATACGAGCAATACGAGAATCTCTCCAAGCAGATTCCATGGGTGTATCAGCACTAAAGCCCATACCTCCAAAAATCTGAATTCCTTCATCCGTGGTACTTTGGCAATCTTCAGATACAGCTACTTTTAAAATAGAACATTCTATAGCATATTCTTCAACACCTTTTAGTTCTGCTTCTTGATGAGAATTTCCTGCAGCTTCACGCATTACAATTCTATCTTCAATATTCTTCGCAGCTCTATAGGCAGCAGATTCATCCGCATAAACATTCGTAACCATATTCGCTATTTTAGCTTTTATAGCACCAAAGTTCATAATAGGAGTTTTAAACTGAATACGCTCATTGGCATATTTAGTAGCTTCACCAATAACACGACGTTGTGCATCTAAACAAGCAGCAGCTAATTTAATTCTACCTACGTTAAGAGCATTCATGGCAATTTTGAATCCGTTTCCTCTATCAGAAAGCATATTCTCTACAGGCACCTTAGTTTCGTTAAAGAATACTTGACGCGTAGAAGAAGAATGAATACCTAATTTTTTCTCTTCATCACCTAAAGAAATACCATTACTAGGGTCATTCTCCACGATGAAGCCTGTGATGTTTTTATCATCACCAATTCTAGCAAAAACAATGAATACACTACAGAAACCTGCATTTGAAATCCACATTTTTTGACCAGAAATACTATAATGTTTACCATCATCAGATAAAACCGCTTTAGTTTTACCAGAGTTGGCATCAGATCCTGCACCTGGTTCTGTTAGGCAATAAGCACCAAACCACTCTCCAGAAGCTAATTTAGGAACGTATTTTCGTTTTTGCTCTTCTGTACCATATAGCGTGATTGGCATAGTTCCAATACCTGTATGTGCACCAAAAGCAGTACTAAAAGAACCTGTAGCACCAGAAATATAATCACAAACTAACATGGTAGAAACAAAGCCCATACCCATACCTCCGTAAGACTCAGGTACAGCAACGCTCAACAATCCAAGTTCACCCGCTTTACGCATGGTCTCTTCTGTATAGGCGTAATCTTTTTTCTCAAAGCGTTCCCAATGCGCCCAAAGTTCGCGATCTACGAATTCTTTGGTGCTATCACGCATCATTTTTTGCTCTTCAGATAAATCTTCAAGCGTAAATATGTCTTCACAGTTGGTTTCTTTTACTAAGAACTGACCGCCACGTAGTATTTCTTTTTCTGCCATTATTATAATTTTTCCTATCGCCACGTCTTTCCAAAAGAAAGCGATAACGATGTTATTTTAAGTTAAGATTTTATTTATTTTTTCTAAATCTTTCGGCTAGGAAAGATTTAGATGGGGTTTTATTTTAAGAATTCGAAAATTCCTGCTGCTCCTTGGCCAGTACCTACACACATAGTTACCATACCATACTTGCCTTGCATATCTCTCTTGCGCATTTCATCAAAGAGTTGCACCGATAGTTTTGCTCCAGTACATCCTAGTGGGTGACCTAGGGCAATAGCACCACCGTTAACATTTACGATATCTTGATTTAGTTTCAACTCACGCATTACCGCTAGAGACTGTGAAGCAAATGCTTCATTCAACTCAATCAATTCAACATCTTCTTGCTTTAATCCGGCTTGCTTTAAAGCTTTCGGAATTGCTTTTACAGGACCGATACCCATGATGCGTGGCTCAACACCTGCCGCAGCATAATTTACCAAACGAGCGATAGGTTCAAGGTTTAATTCTTTAACCATATCTTCACTCATAACCATTACAAACGCAGCACCATCACTCATTTGAGATGAATTACCAGCAGTAACGCTACCACCAGCAGCGAAAACAGCTCTTAAACCAGCTAAAGCTTCTTTACTTGTTCCTTTTCTAGGACCTTCGTCTTTAGTGACTGTATAATTTTTACTTGCTTTTTTACCATTTTCGTCTACGTAGATTTGCTCTACATCAATAGGAACAATTTGATCCTGAAAACGATTCTCCGCTTGCGCTTTTAAAGCTTTCATATGAGAATGGTAGGCAAACTCATCTTGATCTTCACGAGATACCTTAAATTGTTTGGCTACGGCTTCTGCAGTATTCCCCATTCCCCAGTAGTAATCTTCATGACCAGATTTAACGAGGTCATAATTTAATTCTGGTTTGTTTCCTGTCATAGGAACAGAACTCATACTTTCTGCACCACCAGCGATGATACAGTCTGCCATGCCAGCTTGAATTTTTGCAGTTGCGATACCAATAGTTTCAATACCAGAAGAACAAAAACGGTTTACCGTTACTCCAGGAACATCTACCACGTCTAATCCCATTAAAGAAATTAAACGGGCCATGTTAAGTCCTTGAGAGCCTTCTGGCATTGCATTCCCTACGATAACATCGTCAATTCTTTTCTTATCTAATTGCGGCAGCTCCTTCATCATATACTGAATAGTCTCTGCGGCTAATTCATCTGTTCTTTTGAATCGGAAGACCCCTTTTGGAGCTTTCCCGACTGCTGTTCTATATGCTTTTACTATATATGCTGTTTTCATTTTTCTAGTTTCTTAAAGGTTTCCCAGTTTTTAACATGTGCTGAATTCTTTCTAATGTTTTACGTTCTGTACAAAGAGATAAAAATGCTTCACGCTCTAGATCCAATAAATATTGCTCGGTAACTAGTGTAGGTTCCGATAAATCTCCACCAGCCATAACATAAGCTAATTTGTTAGCAATCTTTTTGTCGTGCTCACTGATGTAGTTACTATCTTCCATAGAGTCTGTACCTACTAAGAACATTCCTAAAGCTTGTTTTCCTAAAACTTTAATGTCTTTACGCTTTACCGGTTGCGTGTATCCGGCCTCTGCCATTAATTTAGCATGCGCTTTAGCCGTAGCAATTTGTCGGTCTTTATTTACAACAACAATATCTTTCCCTTTTTGTAAGATGCCTAAATCAAAGGCTTCATATGCTGAGGTAGAAACTTTGGCCATACCAATAGTTAAGAAGTATTCTTGAAGCACGTTAAGCTCTACATCATTTTTATGAAATTGGTCTTGTGCTCTAACCGCAAACTCCTTAGAACCACCACCACCAGGGATGACACCAACACCAAATTCTACTAAACCAATATACGTTTCTGCTGCAGCGACTACTTTATCTGCATGAAGCGAGAGCTCACAACCACCTCCTAGAGCCATTCCATGCGGAGCAGCTACTGTTGGTATCGCAGAATAACGCATACGCATCATCGTATCTTGGAACATTTTAATAGCCATGTTCAATTCGTCATATTCTTGCTCTACGGCCATCATGAAAATCATTCCGATGTTTGCACCCACAGAGAAATTTGGCGCTTGATTACCCACAACTAAGCCTTGGAAGTCTTTTTCGGCAAGATCAATAGCCTTATTTAATCCTGCTAAAACATCACCACCAATGGTGTTCATTTTAGATTGGAATTCTACGTTCAGGATTCCGTCTCCTAAATCTTCAACAACAACACCGCTGTTTTTGAAAACTTCTTTAGATTTTCTAATGTTATCTAAAATGATAAACGAATCTTGACCTGGAATTTTTTCAATTGATTTCTTAGGGATATCATAGAAATAACTAGCTCCGTCTTTAACAGCGTAGAACGATTTTGTTCCGCTAGCTAACATATCGTTTACCCAAGCAGCAGGAGTTTCTCCTTCCGCCTTCATTATTTCAAGTCCTTTTTCAATGCCTATAGCATCCCAAATTTGAAAAGGTCCGTGTTCCCATCCAAATCCAGCTTTCATCGCATCATCAATCTTATAAAGCTCATCTGTAATTTCTGGAATTCTATGCGATACATAAGCAAATAATGCAGCAAAACTTTTTCTGTAGAATTCACCAGCTTTATCTTTTCCAGCAACTAATACTTTAAATCGATCAGCTACCTTATCAATAGTCTTCGTTAATTCTAAAGTGGCAAAACTTGCTCTCTTACTAGAACGATACTCCATCGTATCTAAATCTAGCGTTAAGATTTCTGTTTTCCCTTTAGCATCTTTTGATTTCTTATAGAAACCTTGCCCTGTTTTACTTCCCAACCATTTATTTTCCATCATTGTATTGATGAAGGCTGGTAATTTAAATAGGTCTAATTTTTCATCGTCCTTGCAATTCTCAGCAATCCCGTTTGCCACATGAACCAATGTATCTAAGCCTACCACATCAACAGTTCTGAAGGTAGCAGATTTTGGACGACCGATTACAGGTCCCGTTAATTTATCAACTTCTTCCACAGTCATTCCTAACTCTTTTACCATATGGAAAAGACTCTGAATGCTGAAAATACCAATTCTGTTTCCAATAAAAGCAGGAGTATCTTTAGCAACAACGGAAGTTTTACCTAAAAACTGTTCGCCATACCCATTTAAAAAATCTAATACTTCAGGTGAAGTTTTAGGACCAGGGATTATTTCAAAAAGTTTTAAGTAACGTGCAGGGTTAAAGAAGTGCGTTCCACAGAAATGTTTCTGGAAATCTTCACTACGCCCTTCACTCATGAATTTTATAGGAATACCTGAGGTGTTTGAGGTAATCAAAGTACCAGGTGTTCTATGTTTTTCTAAATTTTCAAAGACTATCTTTTTAATGTCAAGTCGTTCTACCACCACTTCAATAATCCAATCTACCTTAGAAACTTTAGCAATATCATCTTCAAGGTTTCCTGTTGTGATACGATCAGCAAATTTCTGATTGTAAATGGGTGATGGTTTAGATTTTAATGCTGCGGTTAATGAGTCATTTACCAATCTATTGCGAACTACTTTATCTTCAAGCGTAAAGCCTTTAGCTTTTTCTTTCTCATTTAGTTCTCTAGGGACAATATCTAGTAATAATACTTCAACTCCGATATTAGCAAAATGACATGCTATGCCACTTCCCATAATTCCAGAACCAACAACGGCTACTTTCTTAATGTGTTTATTCATCGAATTCATTACGATTAAATTGTTTTTGAATCTTTAGTGTAAATTTTCTTATCTATAACCAACTTATTAATGGTATCCATAACTTCAAAAAAACCATTTAGGTGATCTTCTTGAACACTGTCTTTAACTACCTCATTAAAACGAAGTACAACATTTTTTGAATCCACTCTTTTTTCTAGGCCAAATGGTGTTAGGTGAATTAAAACCCCTCTTCCATCATTAGGATTCGGTTTTCTAATTATCAAGCCTTTTTCTTCCATACTTTTTAGTATTCTTGAAAGACTAGTCGCTTCCATACCCATTTTAGGACCTAAGGCCGTAGAAGGGGTGCCTGTTTTTGGATCAATGCTTAATAAAGTGAAACCTACCGCCATGGTAGTCTCAAAATTTTTAGCCTCTTCGTTATACATTCTGGCAACTGCTTGCCAAGTGGCTCTTAAAGCATAATCTATCGTAAGCTCCTTCATACATTATTTATAGAACTCAAATATAGTAAAATTTATTATGCATGCATAATAAATTAATGAAAATTTTTTGATGTTGATTGTTAAATTTTTAAACTTCAATCTAAGATAATGTATTACACTAAGGTTTTAACGTGCTGTAGTCTAATTAATTATAAAATCAAGTCATTATTTGTAAGAAATTTTCTACTCGCTATAATTGTATGTTGTGTTTAGAATTCAGCAAGTCCGTTGATCCGAGATTTTTGCAAAAAAATAAATTTATAATGGAGTGGAAGAGAAATAAAATAGCTATTATTTAAGTCTTAGTTTAGGTTCCCAGAACTATAAGGAGGTTGCTTGGTTTGAGGATAATGTATGAAAATACAAATGCCAATACAATCTGCGTTTTAACTGCGTATTATATTGGCATTGTTTTTTTAGAACTTATAAAAATGATTAATGTCCATAAATGTCATTGTATAATTTTACGTATTTCTCTTTTACAATTTTACGACGTAATTTAAGGGTAGGGGTTAAATGTCCATTTTCCACACTCCATGCATCTGGTGTTAATCGGAATTGTTTCACCGTTTCCCATTTTGCAAAGTTTGTATTGGCATCATCTACTTCTTCTTGAATTCTAGCAATAACCTTTTCATTTTTGACAAGGTCTTCATTACTTGTGATGGTAACATTGTGAATCTTAGCCCAATTCTTAACAAAATCAAAATCGGGTTGAATAAATGCGGCAGGCATTTTCTCGCCCTCTCCAATCACCATAATTTGGTCTATAAATCTAGATTGCTTAAATCTGTTTTCTAACAATTGAGGCGCTACATATTTACCGCCAGATGTTTTAAACATTTCTTTTTTACGATCAGTGATTTTTAAAAATCCTTCAGCATCGATCTCTCCAATATCTCCGGTATGGAAATAGCCATTAATGATTACTTCTTTAGTTTTTGCATCATCTTTAAAGTACCCAAGCATTACTTGTGGCCCTTTAATACAAATTTCACCATCACTTTCAATCTTAACTTCTGTTCTGTCAATTGGCTTTCCTACAGTGCCTATTTTAAAACCACCATTACGCATATCATTAACTGAGACCACGGGTGATGTTTCTGTTAAGCCGTAGCCTTCCATAACCCCAAAATCCGCGGCATTAAAAATCCGTGCCAATCTAGGTTGTAGTGCAGCGCTACCAGAGGCCATTACAGACAATTCCCCACCTAGGGCAGCTTTCCATTTACTGAAAATTAATTTGCGTGCCAGCCCTAATTTTTGTTCATACCACCAGCCATTCTGGCCATATGGCTCATATTGTAAACCTATATCTACAGCCCAAAAAAATAATTTTTTCTTAATACCTGTTAAGTCAGTTCCTTTGGCAATAATTTTGTCATATACTTTTTCTAGTAACCTGGGCACCGCAGTCATGACGTGTGGTTTTACTTCCTGAGCATATTCACTTATTTGATCAATAGGCGCGTAATAAATCGAACAGCCACAATATTGATATAAATAAATAAGCATGCGCTCATACACATGGCATAAAGGTAAAAAGCTTAACGCTCTTGATGCTCCTACTTCTATAGGAATCCGTTGAAAACTTCCCAGCGCATTGCTTACAATGTTTTCATGAGAAAGCATAACACCTTTTGGTCTTCCTGTGGTACCAGAAGTGTATATCAAAGTAGCTAAATCTGTAGTTTTAACCGCATTTTTTAAATCATCCACTTCATTTTGATTAGAAATGTCTTTTCCTAATTCTAAAACTTCTGACCAATTTTTGCAGTCTCCCAGCGTATCAAATGAGAAGACATCGATTAAGTTAGGCACCTCATGTCTAATTGCTTTTATTTTTTCATACACCTCTGAGCACGAAACAAAGCAATAACTTGCCTCAGAATGATTTAGAACATACGCATAGTCTTCCTCAGATATGGTAGGGTATATAGGAACATTTTGTGCTCCTAATTGAAGGATGCCAATATCCATAATATTCCACTCTGTCCTATTCGAAGAAGATATAAGAGCAATTTTGTCATTAGTTTTTACGCCTAAACGTAATAAAGCTCTACTTATCGTATTGGCTTTGTCTAAATACTCTTCTGTTGATGTCGCAACCCATTTCCCATCAGTTTTAGTAACTAGTGCCTTTTCAAGGTTGTATTTTTCTAGCTGATAATAAGGAAAATCAAAGAGTCGGGTTATGTTTTGCATAGGTTTAATCTGAATTTGTATTGCAAAATAAGAAAAAAACCGACTTTAAAACTGAGAATCACATAAATATTAACGTTTCTGTCATCAAATTCGTTAAAATGATTTTAAGCTTCTGGTAAAATTAATTTTTCCAGTCATCTACAATAAACTGCAATTTAACTAGTTATAAGTACTATTAAACCAAATGTAGGAAAAATCCTTCGATTATTTCGTATTTTTGTTTTAATCAGTACTAAAACTAAAATCGATGAAAAAAAACTACTCCAATCTTAATTATGCTATTTTTATCCTAGTAGTCCTCTGTAATTTCACCTTTTTAAAAGCACAATCAGAACCTTTTGAATGTGATTTTAATGCGTATTTATTTCAGTATAACGATATCTATGCGGTAGATTTAGCTTCGGGCGGATCTTATATTGTAGCTGAAGACATTACACCAGGTAGTATTAATGCGGCGGCATATAATTCTGCTGATGGTTATATTTGGGGATATTTATCCTCACCAGCTAAATCAATTGTGCGTATTGGAAAAGATTTTACACCGGAAATTTTTGAGATTTCGGAACTACCTGATACAAAAAACAAATATGTAGGAGATATCACTATAGATGGAATATATTATTTCAAAGCAGGAGGTACTACTTTTTATGGGCTAGATTTAAATCCTACCTCTGATACTTACCTAGAATATCTTGGTTCTTTTACTTTGAATAAAAATATTAGTATACATGATTGGGCCTTTAATGCAGTGGATAACAAATTGTATGCGGTTGAAAAAGGGTCCAATATTTTGTATAGAATTTCTGTAGCTACAGGAGAGGTTGAAGATTTAGGCGTTGTGCCTATTCTATCGGGGTTTGATTATACCTATGGAGCAGTATATTTTGATGTCGATGGTAATTTCTATATCTCAGCCAATCAAACGGGTTCTGTTTATAAAATAAACAATGTACAGACTATTTCTAACGGTGTTATGGTGTCTAATATATTTGCTTTTGGTCCGGCGAGTGCAAGTAATGATGGTGCACGTTGCCCTACAGCACCTGTACCACAAGAAGATTGTATAAATGGCGTAGATGATGATGGCGACGGATTGGTAGACTGTGATGACCCTTCTTGTTCAGGTATAAGTTCTTGCCCTACCATTACAACAACATCCGGAGGAAATGATGGAGGATTAGAAAGTAATGACAGACTCTCTAGCTTAATAAATCAGCGAAACTTTAATAGGGCAACGGCTAATTATAAGTTTGATAAAACCACCGCTAAAACCATAAAAAAAGGATTTAATTACAAACGAAAAGGAGCCTATACCAGTAAAGAAATTCCTTTAAATACGTTGGTGCCTTTAGGTATTGTTGGAGAGAGTTCTACGATAGAATCCTCACCAGCAGATTTATTAGCGCTTACAAATGCCTCTGATATTTTCTCTGTTGATTATTTGAAAGAGAGCGAAACAGTTAGTGCTTTAATGGTGATAAAAACGGAAGATAATGTGTATGAACACAGCAAATTTATTTGTGACCGTTTTCTAGGGGCGCAACTATTATCTGTTTCTACTATTCAATTGCGAGAAAAAGATTTCATTAAGTCAATTATTAAACAAGCAGACGGTAGTATAGAATTTGCCTTGACATTTTCTGCAAGAGTGAATGAGGATGATGAATTTATAGTAGAATCTCATTGGAATATTGATGCTTATGAAAAGAATACGGCTTATTATAATTTTCAAATATGGTCTAATTCGGTTGACGATTTACTGAAATTAGGAGATGAGATATTAAACCTTTTAGAAGCCAATGGTGCAATTGCCGATTATTCAGGGTCTACACCACCTCCGGTTTTTGTAAGAAGTGCAAGTTATGCTAATGGTGCAATAAACTTACAGCTAACCAACAATAATAATAGCACGTCTATTACTATGGATGGTGGAATGAAAAAGACAGAAACCAGTGGTACCGATAACTTGAACTTAGCAACGACTATTGCTTCAAGGGTAGAAAGTATTACCGTAGAAACAGGAGCTTTATTTGATTTTGGATTTAGAATACAAAACGCACAAGGCGATACTCCAGATGATCTTTTTGTTGCGGATGCACCTTGGGGCTTAGATGAATCTTCTGATAATACCACCGTAACCGTTTATGATGTGCAACAGAATGAAACTAGTTATGCACATAGTGGATATAGAATTGAACGGAATGTTCATGCTAAGGGTACAACGGCAAACTATTTGGGTGTATACCGTGCATTGACACCGCGCTTTCAAGCAGTAGATTTATCAGCTTATGAGAAATTATCTTTTAATGCCTCTGGAACAGGAACTCTAGAAGTTAAAATATTAAAAGGTGATGGTGCTTTTTACACCACAGAACTCCTGCTAAGTGAAGAAGCTAAAATGTTTGAGATTCTTGCTTCAGATTTTAAAGATGAAACAAATAATATAGCAGATTTTTCAAACTTAAAAGTGGTACTCTTTAATATGCATTCTACGGATGGAAGTGTTCAGGAAAAAGAAATGACATTATCTGAGATCGATTTTAATAATAGATCTGCTATAGAAGAAGAAATTATCGTGGAGGAAGAAACGAGTACAAAAGCTTTAATATACCCTAACCCAGTGGAAGCTTCAACTACCTTGTATTATACTTCAAGAACAGATGATACCTATACATTGGAGTTATTTTCTCTAAATGGGATTTTATTAAATAACCACTCGCAAGAAGGAACTAATGTAGTCGGAAATAACGAAATTACAATACCTCGTAAAGACTTGAGTCCTGGAATTTATTTTTACAAGTTAGCGAGTAAAGATCAGATATGGAGCGGAAAGATTGTTGTCAAATGATATTAATTGCTATGAATAGGAAGAGCCATCAGGCAACTTTTGGCTTTTCTTTTTAGTATAAATACTCTTTTAATTTTAAATAAAATGTATTCTGAAATTTTTAAAAATGAACCCTTTATATATTTATATTTTATGTTAGCTGTTAAAAGAATAGCAGCCATAGATTAATAGAAATAAGTGCCTAAATATTAACCCTATTTAAAAAAACAGGCCGTCTAATTTATTTAGACGGCCTGTTGCATTTTATAAGTTTTTAATTACTGTTTTTCTATCCATTCTTTTGCATTTACAAAGGCTTGTAACCAAGGCGTTACTTCATCTTTTCTATAGGATGGGTAATGTGCCCAGTTCCAAGGAAATGTCGAACGTTCAATATGTGGCATAGTAACCAAGTGTCTTCCTGTTTTATCACAAAGCATAGCGGTGTTAAAATCACTACCATTTGGGTTTGCAGGATATCCCTCATACCCATATTTAGCTACAATAGTATAATCAGACTCAGAAAGCGGTAAGTTAAATTTACCCTCACCATGAGAAATCCACACGCCTAGTTTTAAACCTTCTAAAGAAGAAAGCATTACAGAATTGTTTTTCTGAATTTCTACAGATGTAAAATTGCTTTCGTGTTTATGAGAATCGTTATGCGCCATTCTACCATGGGTATGATGTTCAGGATTAATCAAATCTAGCTCCATGAATAACTGACAGCCATTACAAATACCTACAGATAGCGTGTCTGGTCTTGCAAAGAAGTTCTTTAGCGCAGTATTTGCTTTCTCATTGTATTTAAAAGCACCTGCCCAACCTTTAGCACTTCCTAAAACATCTGAATTAGAGAAGCCACCAACAGCACCAATAAACTGTATGTCTTCAAGATTCTCACGACCAGAGATTAAATCGGTCATATGTACATCCTTTACATCAAAACCAGCTAAGTACATTGCGTTAGCCATTTCTCGTTCAGAATTACTTCCTTTTTCTCTTAAAATTGCCGCTTTTGGTCGTTTCCCTTCAATTTTAGGTAATTTACCTTCAAAACCAACTGGGAAGACATAATCTAAAGCTTGATTCTTGTAATTATCAAATCGGTCTTTAGCTAAGCCATTCGCCGTTTGTTTATTATCTAATAAATAAGAAGTTTTAAACCAAGTATCTCTTAGGGAAACAATGTTTAATCCCATTTCCATACCGCCATTTTTAATGGTTAAAGTACTCTCTTGAGTTACGGTTCCTATCTTTTTAAAATCTATTCCTGCAGCTTTTAATGTGGTTTCAATGGTGTCATCTTTTGCTTGAAAAACAACTCCTACATTCTCAGCGAAAAGTAATTTTATGGTATCTTCTTCACCTAAACTAGATAAGTCCAGCGTAGCTCCTAAATCAACATCCGCAAAGCATAATTCTAATAAAGTTGTGATTAATCCGCCTGAAGCAACATCATGACCAGCCGTAATTTGATCTGCTTTTATTAATGTTTGTAGCGTATTAAATACAGTTTTTACGTACTCAGTATCTGTAACCGTAGGCGCTTCATTACCAATTTTATTTAATACTTGTAAAAAAGAGGAACCTCCTAATTTATAGTTGTCTTTAGATAGGTTGATGTAGTAGATAGCACCCCCATTTTTTTGTAATACGGGTTCTACTACTTTCGTAATATCATTACAATTTCCTGCCGCCGATATAATTACGGTACCTGGAGAAATTACATCACCATCTTTATATTTTTGCTTCATGGAAAGAGAATCTTTTCCAGTGGGTACGTTAACCCCTAATGCAATAGAGAAATCCGAGATTGCTTGAACAGCTTCATATAAACGGGCATCTTCACCTTCATTTTTGCAAGGCCACATCCAGTTAGCAGATAGCGAAACAGAGGCCAAACCATCTTTTAATGGCGCCCAAACAAGATTTGTAAGTGCTTCTGTAATACTATTTTTACTTCCGGCCGCAGGATCTATTAAACCTGAAATAGGAGCGTGGCCAATAGAAGTAGCAATACCTTCTTTGCCTTTAAAATCTAAGGCCATTACACCACAATTGTTTAAGGGCAATTGTAATGGGCCAGCACATTGTTGCTTGGCTACTTTACCTCCTACACAACGGTCTACTTTATTGGTAAGCCAATCTTTAGATCCTACCGCTTCTAATTGTAAAACATGATCTAAGTAATCATGGAAAAACTCTAAAGAATACTGTGCGTTATCATAGTTTCTAGGGATTGTTTTATCGATCATTACCGTCTTTGGAGAGCTGCCAAACATATCTTCTAAAGCTAAATCCATAGGTTTTTCTCCTGTAGTTTTAGATTCGAAAGTAAAGCGATTATCACCAGTTACTTCTCCTACTTCATACATTGGAGAACGCTCGCGTTCTGCAATACGCGCTAGGAGATCTACATCTTTTTTGCCAATAACTAATCCCATACGTTCCTGAGATTCGTTCCCTATAATTTCTTTAGCCGATAAGGTCGGATCACCTACAGGTAATTTATCTAAATCTATCTTTCCACCCGTTTCTTCTACTAATTCTGATAAGCAATTTAGATGTCCGCCTGCTCCATGATCGTGAATAGAGACAATGGTATTCACATCACTCTCTACCATGCCACGAACGGCGTTAGCGGCACGTTTCTGCATTTCAGGATTGGAACGTTGTATAGCATTTAATTCTATGGAAGCACTAAATTCTCCCGTATCTGCACTCGATACAGCAGCGCCACCCATCCCAATACGGTAATTGTCACCACCAAGGATTACAATTTTATCTCCAGTCTCCGGCTTGTCTTTTATTGCTTGTTCTGCTTTTCCGTAGCCGATACCACCTGCTTGCATAATTACTTTATCATAGGCTAAACGACGATCTTCTTCTGTGTGTTCAAAGGTTAACACCGAGCCTGTAATTAGCGGTTGTCCAAATTTGTTTCCAAAATCAGACGCGCCATTAGATGCTTTTATTAAGATATCCATAGGTGTTTGGTACAACCATTCACGCTCAGGCATTCCTTTTTCCCATGGTCTGTTTTCTTCTAATCTAGAATAAGCAGTCATGTAGACCGCAGTTCCTGCTAAAGGCAAAGAACCCTTACCACCTGCTAATCGATCTCTAATTTCGCCTCCAGCACCCGTCGCGGCACCATTAAATGGTTCTACAGTAGTAGGGAAGTTATGTGTTTCTGCTTTTAATGAGATAACAGAATCAAAATCTTTTTCTTCGTAGAAATCTGGTTTATCGGCACTTTTAGGAGCAAATTGCACCACTTTAGGGCCTGCAACAAAAGCTACATTATCTTTATATGCAGATACAATAGTTCCAGGGTTTTCTTTAGAAGTCTTTTTAATCAATTTGAAAAGTGAAGATGACTTTTCTTTTCCGTCAATGACAAAAGTACCATTGAAAATTTTATGACGACAATGTTCTGAGTTTACTTGGCTAAAGCCAAAAACTTCAGAATCCGTAAGTTTACGCCCTAACTTTTTAGAGAGTGTTTCTAAATAACCTACTTCTTCATCACTTAAGGCTAAACCTTCTTTCTGATTGAAAGCGGCAATATCTTGAATATTTAATACGGCTTCAGGAGCAATAGCTATCGTAAATATAGCTTGGTCCAGTGCCTTGTATTTCTGTAGGAGCATAGGATCAAAGCTGTTATCTGTTTCATTTGAAGCAGAAAACTCCTCAATTCTAAGAATACCTTCGATACCCATGTTCTGAGTAATCTCTGTGGCATTGGTGCTCCAAGGTGTGATCATCGCTGCCCGTGGGCCAACAAAAAAGGCGTCAAGAGACGCCGTATTTATTTTAGGTTGGTTGCCAAACAACCACGATAATTTTGAAATATTTTCTTCTGATAGTTCGTTTTTGGTTTGTACTGCAAAAACTTTACTGGTGACTTCCCCGAAAAAGTGAATCATGTGCGGTCTAAATTGTTCGTTTAAGAAAGCACAAATTTACATTTTTTTCATTGAATTATTTACAGGAATAGTTAACAGTTTTTAGCTTAATTGTTGATTACTTTTTAATCGACATTATGCTTTTTTTTCAGCTACTTTTTCTAATAGCGCCATATAGAACCCATCATACCCACTTTCTGAGGAATAAATTTTGTTTTCTTTTAGCAATCTAAAATCTTTTCCTTCCTCAGAAGCTAAGAAAGTTTTTACCTGTTCATTGTTTTCTTGCGGTAAAATAGAGCAGGTAGCATATACCATTTTTCCTTCTGGTTTCAACATTCTACTGTAACTGCGAAGAATTTCTTGCTGAGTAGCCATTATTTTTTCTAAAAACTCTGGTTGTAGCTTCCATTTTGCATCTGGGTTTCTACGTAAAACACCTAAGCCCGTACAAGGCGCATCAATCAAAATACGATCTGCCTTACCATATAGCTTTTTAATGACTTTGGTAGAATCAATAACTCTAGGCTCTATATTAAAAGCACCATTTCGTTTTGCTCTACGTTTTAATTCTTTTAGCTTGTTTTCGTAGATGTCCATGGCAATTAATTGTCCTTTGTTTTCCATTAAGGCAGCAATATGCAAGGTTTTACCACCGGCACCAGCACAAGTATCTATTACACGTTGCCCAGGTTTTACATCTAAAAATTCTGCAACTAGCTGCGAAGAAGCATCTTGTACTTCGAACATTCCGTTTTGAAAAGCATCTGTTCTAAATACATTACCACGTTCTGCTAATTTCAGAGCATCTGTATACCCTGCAATAGGTTCACAATCTATTCCGTTTTCTAATAAATTAGCTCTAAGTGCTTCTTTGGTCGTTTTTAAAGTATTTGCTCTTAAAATTACATCTGCTTGTTGGTTTAAAGCGCTTATTTCTTTAGTCCAGCGTTTTTCACCTAATGATTTTTCTCCAATTTCATCCATCCAATCTGGAATAGATTCTTTAAATTTTCTAATTTTTGAAAGCTCATCAAAACGTCCTTTAATCTTACGAGTAGGAACGGTTTCTATTTGTTTCCAATCGGGCAACTCAATACCTCTAAGCACCGCCCAAACAGCAAATATCCTAAATAAATTAGGCCTACTAAATGGTGCTTTTACTTCTGCAATTTCTATATACAAACGTTTGTAACGAACAATTTCATAGGTAGTTTCAGCAATAAAACCTCTATCGCGAGCACCCCAACGTTTATCAAACTTTAATACTTTCTGAACTACTTTATCAGCATATTCCTCTTCATTAAAAATGAGGTTTAAGGCATCAACAACAGCAAACACCAAATTTCTATGTAGCTTCATTTATTTAAATCTTTTTGTTTTAACTAAAAATTAAGGCTGCAAAGGTATTGTATTAGAACCGAATCCCTTTAATTTTGATTAAAATTATCATTACTAGAGTCTATATTAGACCTTAATCGAAAAAAAGAACCAATACCTCTTGGTTTTTGTAAATGTTGAGTCTTATGAAATACGTATTTATTGCTATAATTTCCCTGTTAATAGTTTCTTGTCATGAAGAAACTATCCGTAAACCGTTTACAGATGTGACAGTAGAAACCATTTATGAAGACTCCTTAAGTATACGCGCTATAGAACTTATAGACAATACATTAGCTTTTTCTGCTAATAAGGGATTTGTAGGGACTGTAAATTTAACTACAGGAAAAGTTTTCGGAACTAATGTTCAGTATGATTCCATTCGGCCAGAATTTAGAAGTATCGCACATACTGGAACCGATGTTTTTGTATTATCTGTTGGCACGCCCGCTTTATTATACAAAACAGGGGATAGTGGTAAACTAGAATTGGTGTATAAGGAACAAGGGGACTATGTCTTTTACGATGCCATGACCTTTTGGAATGATCAGGAAGGGATTGCTATTGGAGATAGTAATAATGGATGCCTGTCTATTATAATAACGAGAGATGGAGGGAAAACCTGGCACAAGCAAGATTGCACTTCTTTACCTACAGGAAATGCAGATGAAGGGGCTTTTGCAGCCAGCAATACCAATATTAAAGTGATTGGTGATCAAACTTGGATCGCAACTACCCACGGACGTATTTATTATTCGGACGACAAAGCTAATACTTGGACGGTTATACAAACTCCGGTGCTACATACAGAAGTTACACAGGGTATATATTCTCTTGATTTTTATGATGATCGTTTAGGATTTGCCATAGGAGGCGATTATACACAACCAGAAAGCTATAAGGCTAATAAAGCGATGACTACCGATGGTGGAAAAACATGGAATTTAGTAGCCGATGGTGCGGAACCTAATTATAAAAGCTGTGTGCAATTTATACCGAATTCTGATGGGAAAGAATTAGTCGCAGTAGGCTTTACGGGAATTAGCTATTCTAATGATACAGGCGCTACGTGGCAAAAATTATCGGATGAAGGCTTCTTCACGCTCCGTTTTAAAAATGATTCTGTGGCGTATGCAGCAGGAAAAGGAAGAATATCAGAATTGATCTTTAACTAAAAAAAACCGCTACAGTTTCATGTAGCGGTTTATAAAATAGTTATTTATTGTCTTTGTGCTTGTCGCGATATTGCTTGATTAATTTTCGTTTAAAGTCTCCTTCAGATCTAATCAATAATAAAGTTTTCTTTGCAGAGATGACCTTCTGAATTTTTTTCAGGTAAGTTTGCTCTAATTCTTCTTCTTCTTTTTCAAACTGAAGGTATTTATCTAAAAGCTTGGCAGAATCGTTTTCGGATAAATTATCAGAGGCATCGAGTTTCTTTCTAATTTCGGTATGACCTTTTTCATGTAAGTCTTCTCTTTTAGCTTGGTATTCATTATAAATAGGCCAAAAGGTCTGTGCTTCTTTACTAGAAAGATCTAAACGTTCTGTAATAAACGCTACTTTAAGTGTTCTAATTTTATCCCAATCCCCATTTCGTTGTCCAAAAGAAAGTGAAACAGTAAGCATAAGTGCTAGTATGGGAATTATATTTTTTATGTTATTCATTGCTTTCTATGTTTAATTCATCAAAATCATCAATATTGTTTTCTAGATAATCCATTACATTTTCATCACTCAAATGGTTGTCTATAACATCGTAAATTTCCAATTCATCTACTGGAATAATTTCGGCGATATCATAACTGCTCAAGCTAGATTCGTTACTGTCAAAATAATTTTCAATATCAACATCGGCTAAATCATCAAAGCTTAATTCGGGAGTTTTATTTAAATTTAGACCAATGGCTATGGTAATTGCGGCTGCTATCGATGCTGCAGCGTAATAGTATTTTTTATAAGATTTTAAAGCGATTACTTTAGGTTCCTTTGTTTCCAATTTACCTTCTAATTTTTTATAGAAATTCTCAAAATAGCTATCAGGAACTTTGAACCCTTCATTTCTAGGGGTAATAGCCGCATCTTCAGGTAAATTATCGAGTAATTTACTGGTGAAGTTATCAAAATAACCTTCTGGAACCTTGAAACTATTTCCTGTTTTTTTCATTGCTATTGTTTGACTATCAATTTGTTATTAGGTTTAATCTTCTTTTAAAAATGCTTCGATTTTTTTAGTTGCTAAATGATAAGATGCTTTTAGGGCTCCTACCGATGTCTCAAGAATATCTGAAATTTCTTCATATTTCATTTCTTGATAATATTTCATATTGAAAACTAATTTCTGCTTTTCGGGTAATGTAGCAATAGCTTTTTGTAATGCTAATTGAATATAATCACCTTCAAAATAAACATCAGATTCTAAGTTAGCAATCATCTTTTCCTGAATTTCAGAATTGCCAATATTCAATTTTTTACTTTTTGAATTTAAAAACGAAATTGCTTCGTTTGTGGCTATCCGATACATCCATGAGTATAGTTTGCTTTCACCTTTAAAGCTGTTAATGTTTTTGAATACTTTAATAAATGTGTTCTGTAAAACATCATCGGTATCATCATGATCCAAAACAATACGTCTTATATGCCAATAGAGTTTCTCTTTGTAGGTATTCACCAACAATTCAAAAGCCCGTTTTTGCGTGGCCTCAGTTTGTAGTTGCTTAACCAAGAGTGCTTCTTCTATCAAATTTTAATGTCTTAGATGTAGGTAGGACTCTAAATTTATAAAAAGGTTTAATTGAAACAGTGAAATTTGTTAAAATTTATGAAGTATACTGAAAATTTGCCTTGTTCTGGGCTGTAAAGAATAGTTCTGTAGCCTTCTCAATATCAGTGTCTACATACTTCGAATTGATTTTTAAATCAGGCTAAAATCAATTCGAAATTTATAGACTATCTAATCCGTTTATGAAATATATTAAAATAGTTAGACAGAATATTATCCTAAGGACTGCATGGTCACTAACTTCTTGTAGGTGCCATTCATCGCTAAAAGTTCGGCATGTGATCCTTGCTCTACTATTTCTCCTTTTTGTAAAACGACAATATTATCTGCACTTTGTATGGTAGATAAACGGTGCGCAATAACAATAGAAGTACGATTACGCATCATTTTTTCTAAAGCATCTTGTACCAAACGTTCACTTTCTGTATCTAGAGCAGAAGTAGCTTCATCAAGAATCATGATTGGAGGGTTTTTTAATACGGCACGGGCAATAGACAAACGTTGTTTTTGTCCACCACTTAATTTATTCCCACTATCTCCAATGTTGGTATCATACCCTTTAGGTAGCTCCATTATAAAATCATGAGCATTCGCTATCTTTGCAGCTTCTATTATCTCTTCATCTGTAGCATTTTCTTTTCCTAAACTGATGTTATTACGAACTGTCTCGTTAAAAAGAATAGAATCTTGTGTTACTAAACCTAAAAGGCCGCGTAAAGAGCCTTTAGAGTATTCTTTAATATTGACTCCGTCTATACTGATGCTTCCTTCATTAACATCATAAAAGCGCGTAACAAGATTAGCTATAGTACTTTTTCCACTTCCAGATTGTCCTACCAATGCCACTGTAGATCCTTTTGGTACCTTCAGGTTGAAGTTTTTAAGTACATATTCATCATCATACTTAAAACTTATATTTTGTAGTGCTATGCCGGTATCAAACGTATTTTTTTCTATTGGATTCGTGATTTCGGTAATCGGATTTTCTGTTTCTAGTATTTCTAAAATACGTTCTGCTGCAGCATCCCCTTTTTTAACTCCATAAGAAGCTTTACTAATAGCTTTTGCGGGAGTAAGAATATTATATGCTAATCCCATGTAAGCTATAAAGGAAGAGGCGTCTAGTGTTTTATCAACAAGTACCATTTTTCCTCCAAACCAAAGTAAAATACCGATCACTAAAATCCCTAGAAATTCCCCAGTAGGAGAGGCTAAATTTTGTTTATTTAGTAAAATGTTTGAAAATTTAAAAAATCTTTCTGTTGAATTATTAAACATCTTGTTAAAACGAGATTCCGCATTAAACGCTTTTATAACTTTTAATCCACTTAATGTTTCTTCCGTAATAGATAAAAATTCTCCTTGCTCTCGTTGTACATCATCAGATTTCTTTTTTAATGATTTCCCAATTAAAGAAATAATGTAACCGGCTATAGGAATGAATATAAAAACAAATAATGTAAGGTTTGTGCTTATCCCAAACATAATAAAAATGGTGAAAATTATAGTCAACGGTTCGCGCACAATCAACTCTAAAACGGATAAGAACGAGTGTTGTATCTCTAAAACATCAGAAGTAATCCGGGCAATGACATCTCCTTTTCGCTTTTCGGAATAAAAGGAAATAGGAAGCTCTGTAATTTTTTGATACATTTTGTTTCGTATATCCTTCAAAACGCCATTTCTCAGAAATGTAATAAAATACATAGCAAGATAATTAAAGAGATTCTTGAATAAGAACAAAAACAAGACAAGGCCAATTACTAAAATTAAGCCTTTCATATCGTCATCACCAGAGTATGCGGTAACTTTATAATTGATGGTCTCTTGCAGGTAATCTTTTAAATGTCCCATATCTGTATATACAGGTTCTTTGAAAACTTTCTTCTCGGGTTTAAATAGTACGTCTAGCATTGGAATCAGGGCGGCAAAAGATAGCGCGCTGAACAATGCGTATAAAATGTTGAAAAATATGTTTAAATATCCGTAGCTACGGTAAGGTTTCGCGTAGCGAAGAATCTTTTTGTAATTATCCATTAATTCAATTTAAGTTCACTCAAAATACGAGCAACTTTAGCTTCTAATTTGGCATTAACTTCTTTGAATGCCGAGGCTGTATCTAATGAAGTATTGATGCTGAAATAAAATTTAATTTTAGGTTCAGTTCCACTTGGTCTAGCGGCCATCTTGGTGCCATCTTCTGTGGTATAAATTAATACGTTAGATTTAGGAATATCAATAGTAGAAACTTCGCCAGTATTAAGGTTTTTAGAGGTTGATGTGTTGTAATCATCAACGATAATCACTTTTGAACCATCAATACTAAGAACAGGGTTTTCTTTGAAATCAATCATCATCTGCTTGATCTCTTCCGCACCTTGCATTCCTTTTTTGGTTAAAGAAATAAGTTTTTCTTTGTAGAAGCCGTAATCAACATAACAATCAATTAAATCTTTGTAGAATGAGCTGCCATTTGCTTTTGCGTTCGCAGCAATCTCACAAGCTAATAGGGTAGAGGTAACGGCATCTTTATCGCGAACAAAATCACCTACCATAAAACCAAAGCTTTCCTCACCACCACCAATAAAGTTCTGGTTAGGGAAATCTTTAATCATTTTTCCAATCCATTTAAATCCTGTTAATGCAGTTTTGTATTCTACACCATAGGCATTAGACATCGTTTCCATCATTGGCGTGGAAACAATCGTAGAGGCAACAAATTCGTTCCCCTTAAAACCTTCTTGCTTGGCTTTTTCTAAAAGAAATTTAGTCATTAAAACCATCGTCTGGTTTCCATTCAAAATTTCCATTTCGCCATCAAGATTACGTACGGCAATACCTAATCTATCACTATCCGGATCGGTACCTACTACCATATCAGCTCCAATTTCCGTAGCTTTTTTAATCGCCATAGAAAGCGCTTCTGACTCTTCTGGGTTGGGAGACTTTACCGTTGGGAAATTACCATCTGGTTTAGCTTGCTCTTCTATAATCGTCACGTTTTTATATCCAGCGCGTTTTAGAACTTCTGGAATAGCAGTGATGGATGTTCCGTGTAAGGAAGTGAATACTATTTTAAAATCGTCTTTACCTTTTGCATTAAAACTACCTCTGGCAACAGATTCTGAAATAAAAGCTTCATCAACTTCTTTATCTATTAATTCAATTAAGTCAGGGTTCGCTTTGAAATTAATATCCTCAAAAGAAAGCGAATTAATTTCTGCGACAATTTTCCCGTCTTGTGGTGGCACTATCTGCCCGCCATCTGTCCAATATACTTTATACCCATTATATTCAGGAGGGTTATGTGACGCAGTCAGTACAATACCTGCATGGCAATTTAAATGTCTTACCGCAAAAGAAAGCTCAGGAGTAGTTCTTAATTCAGAAAACAAGAATACTTTAATTCCGTTTGCAGAAAATACTTCGGCCACTGTTTTTGCTAAAGTGTCACTATTATGGCGGCAATCAAAAGCAATAACCACTTTTAATTCTTCCCCCTTATATACTTCGTTTAAGTAATTGCTTAAACCTTGTGTGCTTTTTCCTAAAGTGTATTTGTTAATTCTATTGGTTCCAGCGCCCATCACACCGCGCATACCTCCAGTACCAAATTCCATATTCTTATAGAACCTGTCTTTTAGCTCTTCGGTATTATTGTCTATTAAATCTTGAACTTCTTTTTTAGTATCAGCATCAAAGAAATCGGTTAACCAGGTTTTGGCAGTATTTAGTATATTGTCCATAAAAGTATTGCTTTAGGGTGTGTCGTAAATTTATTTAGAATATTCGTTTAAAATTGTTGTGTTTAATTCTTCCGCTACGGTATAGCGTGTTTCATTTGTTTTTGATCGTACCATTATTTCTCCTAGAAAACCAGCTAAAAATAACTGTGTACCAATAATCATAGCGGTTAAAGAGATAAAAAACTGTGGTCGGTCTGTAATCAATCTACCTGTTCTATGAATAAATAGTTTATCAATACCCAAATATAAGGCAAAAGAAAAACCTACAAAAAACATTAATACGCCTAAAGCACCAAATAAATGCATAGGGCGTTTTCCGAATTTAGAAACAAACCAAATGGTAATTAAATCTAGAAAGCCATTAATAAAGCGTTCCATGCCAAATTTGGTCTTCCCGTATTTTCGGGCTTGGTGTTGTACTACTTTCTCTCCAATATTAGAAAAGCCTGCGTTTTTAGCTAAAACAGGAATGTAACGGTGCATTTCTCCAGAAACCTCAATGTTTTTAATCACTTTGCTATTAAACGCTTTAAGTCCGCAATTAAAGTCGTGAAGTTTTACTCCTGAAGTTTTACGTGCCGCCCAATTAAAAAGTTTAGAAGGCATGTTTTTACTTAAAACCGAGTCGTACCTTTTTTTCTTCCATCCAGAAACAAGATCGTATCCTTCTGTTTTTATGGAATTATATAGTTCCGGGATTTCGTCTGGATTATCCTGTAAATCGGCATCCATGGTAATGATCACTTCGCCGGCCGCCGCTTTAAAACCTGCGTGTAAAGCTTGTGATTTTCCGTAATTACGTAAAAACCTAATTCCTTTTACAGCAGGATTGGTGTTTGATAAAGCAGAAATTTCTTGCCATGAAGTATCAGTACTACCATCGTCAATGAAAATAATCTCATAGGAGAAGTTATTGCTTTCCATGACGGAAACAATCCAATTATGTAATTCTTTTAAAGATTCTTCTTCATTAAGAAGAGGTATAATAATAGATAAATTCATGCAATACTTCTGAAAATCTTTTCAAAAGTACGGATTAATATAAATTTTCAGTCTTTTTTAATATCAGACCTGTAATTAATGCTGTAAAAAATCCTACGACAAGATTCATAACTAACATAGCAGGATAGATAATCCAATTAAATTTACTTTGCATTTCTAGCATGTTTTCAAGTTCTTTAGGAGATATGGAAGGATTGTTTTCTATCATAATAGCTCTGCTTACTTCTGCGTTTTGCGCCCAAAAGTCAGGAACGATAAAGGTGGTTAGGCAATACATGAAAATAAGACCGATGATAGAAGTAACTACAGCTACTATAGCCCCTATAGCTAAGGATTGTCCTAAAGATAAGTAGTTGTCATTATTTTTTTTGAAATTATAAATTGCTAGGATAACAATGACGATAAATATGATGACTTGCACAATAGACTTTACGGGCGATGGATCAAAAAGCAAATCACTAGCCATGAGCATAAAGGTAAATACAATACCGATTATAGCTGCTACTGTCCCGTAAATTAATCCAAATTTTCCTGTTGTTGGTTTCTTTGCTTCCATGGCATCTTGATTTAAGTAGTTCTACTATTTAGTATCACTTTAATGAGAAATGTTACAAGAATTAAGAGGTAAGTAAAGATTTTAGCGAAGTTTTATTTTGTTTTTAATGCAATTCCGGTAAGGAGTGATATTACAAAGCCAATGCATAAATTAAATAATAATATAAAAGGATAGGTAATCCAGGACATTTTTTGCTTTAATGCAATGTTCTCTTCGAGTTGCTCCGGAGTAATTGCTGGGTATTGTTCTTTTAATTGTATTCTGCTAATTACTGCAGAGTTATCCCAGAAATCTGCTAAGATAAAATTGGTTAATAGGTAGGTAAAGAGAATAGCGACTATGGCGGCAACTAAAGCGGTAATCACGCCAACACCTATGGCTTGTTCTACGGCTAAGCTGTTGTTCTTTTTTTTGAAAATATAAATAGATAGGATAATGGGTACAATTAAAACAACGAAACCACTGATAGTCTTTTCTACGGATTGACTATAAAGCATGTTCAAAAAAATCAATACAACGGTAAAAATAATGCCGATAATACCGGTTATGATGCCATATTTAGTTCCAAATTTTAAAACTTCAATTTGATGTGGTTTCATGTGTTGCTATATGAAAGTGGGTGTTTTTGTTTTAGCGGTTTCTCACTATAGTTCCTACAATAAAAGAAACTAGAATGCCAAGTAATGAAAATTTAAGAATGCTGCTGATAATGCTAAAAATAGAACTGGTCTCTTGAATACGGTCTCCTTCACTCATCATTTTTTCTACATCACCACTTTTGCCATAGAGATTAGCCCATTCTAAAGCGGTCTTTCTTTGAAACTCTGGATCTACGTACACATCATACAAATAAGATTGAATAGCATATAAGCCGCCAACGATTACCATGAACATGACACCAACAATTAAGGCTTCTTTTAGATTTATACTGTTGTTTTGGCTTTTTTTGTACTTTTTAATTGTATAAATGATGGCTAGTACCTCAAATACAAAAGCAATTAAAAAAGTGGAGTAGTAAACTTTACTATTAGCGTCTGCTAATTTTGGAATTAAATCAAAAATAATTCTTCCAGCCCCGAATATAAGGGCTATTGGTAAAACTATTTTTTTAATTGCACTAGAGTTATCTGATTCCAAAATTTGAGTATTTTTGACTTTAATAGCACAAAAATAGGCTTTAATTCTTGGGGAAGAATCACTCAGAATAATTTTTATTAAATTTTTAGTGATTAATAATTGTAGGTTTAAGAAAAAAACATAAATTTGCATTCTCTAAAAATAGAAGTTATTAAGTTTTTTAAAAATGAAAAAAGATATACACCCACAGAATTATAGATTAGTTGCTTTCAAAGACATGTCTAATGAGGATGTTTTTATTACGAAATCTACTGCAGATACGAAAGAGACGTTAGAAGTTGAAGGTGTAGAGTATCCTTTAATTAAATTAGAAATTTCAAGAACATCACACCCTTTTTATACTGGTAAAGCTAAATTAGTGGATACTGCAGGGCGTATTGATAAGTTCAAGAACAAATACAAGAAGTTCGAAAAATAATATTATTTTGCTACTTTTAGCAATTAAGTCACGTTCCGTTAAACAACGGAACGTGACTTTTTTTATTTTTACCAAATAAATACTGACTGATGAATTATATTCTTTTTGATGGTACCGTACGAACAGCGCTTTTGCCTTTTACTTTTACAAAGCCTGTAGCAGATATCCGTGTAGGGATTTTTACGATTCGTGAAAAGTGGGAAAATTATCTAAAAAGTACCACAACGTCTATTACGGAGGAGTATTTGTCAGAAAAATATCCAATGGTAGAGTTGGAGGAGAATGTATTGATTAATGCATCATTTCTTCCTAACGAAACTTTAGTAAGCATGGTTACGGACTTGTCGGAAAACCAGGCCATTTTTTTTGGAGAAGAAGTAATTGCATTTTATACTAAAGAGTCGCAAGAGGAGGTAGATTTAGCGACTTATGAAGCTATTGAATTTGAAGGTGATATCCTGCGTATTGAAAATTCATGGGATATTTTTTCTAAGAATGCAGCGGCGATACAAGAAGATTTTGATTTTATTACGGAAGACCGTAAGAGTCAGCCGATCTCTAAAACAAATACAGTGATTAATCCTGATAATATATTTTTAGAAGAAGGTGCTGTGGTAGAATGTAGTATCTTAAATGCATCTTCAGGACCAATTTATATTGGTGCTAATGCTGAAGTTATGGAAGGTGCTATGATACGTGGTGCTTTTGCTTTATGTGAAGGAGCTATAGTGAAGATGGGGGCAAAAATATATGGAGCAACCACCGTAGGGCCCTATTCTCGTATAGGAGGAGAAGTAAATAATTCTGTTTTGTTGGGATATTCTAACAAGGGTCATGATGGTTATTTAGGAAACTCGGTAATTGGAGAATGGTGTAATTTAGGTGCAGATACCAATAATTCTAATTTGAAAAATAATTACGATCACGTCCGATTATGGAATTATGAAACCGAGGATTTTTCGAAAACGGGACTGCAGTTTTGTGGTTTAATGATGGGAGATCATAGTAAATGTGGAATAAATACCATGTTTAATACAGGAACTGTAGTTGGGGTAAGTGCAAATATTTATGGATCTGGTTTTCCTAGAAATTTTGTGCCGAGTTATAGTTGGGGTGGTGCTTCTGGCTTTACAGAGTATTTGCCTACTAAAGCATTTGAAACTGCAAGATTAGTAATGTCTCGCAGGGGAATAGAATTTGATGAAAAAGAAGAGGCAATTTTAACCCATGTTTTTGAGGAAACTAAAAAGTGGAGAAATTACTAAGCGATGAAAAAGAAAGTTGCATTTTATACCTTAGGATGTAAATTGAATTTTTCAGAAACATCTACAATTGCAAGAGATTTTCAAGAAGAAGGTTTTGATCGTGTAGATTTTTCTGAACATGCAGATATGTACGTTATAAACACATGCTCTGTTACAGAAAATGCAGATAAACGTTTTAAGAGTATTGTAAAACAAGCGCAAAAAGTAAATCCAGATGCTTTCGTGGCAGCTATTGGTTGTTATGCGCAATTAAAACCAGAAGAATTAGCGTCTGTGCACGGTGTGGATTTGGTTTTAGGAGCTACCGAGAAATTTAAAATTACAGATTATATAAACGATTTGTCTAAAAATGATTTTGGAGAAGTGCATTCTTGTGAAATTGTTGAGGCAGATTTTTATGTAGGGAGCTATGCTATTGGCGATAGAACCCGTGCTTTTTTGAAAGTGCAAGATGGTTGTGATTATAAGTGCACTTATTGTACTATTCCCTTAGCGCGTGGAATTTCGCGTAGTGATACTTTGCAGAATGTGCTTAAAAATGCAAAAGAAATTGCAGCGCAAGACATAAAAGAAATTGTACTTACCGGTGTAAATATTGGTGATTATGGTAAAGGGGAGTTCGGGAATAAGAAACACGAACATACTTTTTATGATTTGGTAGAAGCATTAGATGCTATTGAGGGAATCCATAGGCTAAGAATTTCTAGTATAGAGCCTAATTTATTGAAAAATAAAACGATCGATTTTGTAGCTAAGAGTAATTCTTTTGTGCCGCATTTTCATATTCCGCTTCAGAGTGGGAGCGATGAAATCTTGAAATTAATGCGTCGTAGGTATTTGAGTGGTTTATATGTAGACCGTGTTACACGTATTAAAGAGGTTATGCCGCACGCTTGTATTGGTGTGGATGTCATAGTTGGTTTTCCTGGAGAAACAGATGAGCTGTTCTTAGAAACCTACCATTTCTTAAATACCTTGGATATCTCTTACTTGCATGTATTTACCTATTCAGAACGAGATAATACGGTTGCTACAGAAATGGATGGAGTGGTATCTAAGAATGTACGCAGCAAGCGTAGTAAGATGTTACGAGGCTTATCTGCTAAGAAAAGAAGGGCTTTTTATGAAAGTCAGCTTGGATCA
This sequence comes from Cellulophaga sp. HaHa_2_95, assembly GCF_019278565.1. The sequence continues at coordinate 2,072,286 of NZ_CP058988.1, forward strand.
ATCCGTACTGTTCTATTTGAAGGAGAAAATAAGGAAGGGTATATTCATGGTTTTACAGAGAACTACGTTAAAGTAAAATCCCCGTGGAATCCAGAATTGGTCAATCAGTTAAAGCAAGTTGCGCTTACCACTATTGACGAAGATGGTTTGGTTCGGTTTGATTTTGTGCCAGAAAAAATAGAAGCATAAAAAAAAACCGCTCGAAAAGAGCGGTTTTTTTAGGATTAGATGCGAATACCAACGGGTAACATATCTTTATATTTCCTGCTATTTTTTCTTAGAAATCCAGCAATTTGTGGACTTGTAGGTACTACTCGTAAATTTCTTTCTTGAATTACGTTTAATACAGCTTCAATGAATTGTTCTTTAAAGCCTTCTTGAGTAACGGTTTCAGGAATTATTAATTTAGTTAAGAAAATCTTTCTTTCCTGAGCAGAATATTCAATCTTTGCTAAGTGCCCATTAACCGTTGTTTCAAATTGACGTAAGAAACTATTGTCTGTAATGTTTACTTCATTCATATAGTTTTGATTTTAGTTCATTAAAATTAACCCATACAAGGTTCTCAAAGTTGTAAAGGTTGATTGGTGATAAGATGTAAAAATAAATGTTTAATATAAAAATAAGCAAGACCATAAAATTACTTATTTTTTTGCTAATTTCCTAGTTTTCTGATAGTTTACTTTCTTATGACACAAATAAAAATCCCCGTTTATTTCATGCCAGGTATGGCGGCTTCCTCTTTAATTTTTGAGCATATTAAATTACCAGAAGAGTTATTTATCGTTCATAGGTTGGAATGGTTTGCTCCAGAAAAAGGAATTGGTCTAGTAACTTATGCAAAACTAATGAGTGAACAAATAACGGAGCCAAATCCGGTGCTCATTGGAGTTTCTTTTGGGGGTATCCTCGTTCAGGAAATAGCGCGAATTATTCCTGTAAGAAAGCTTATCATAATATCAAGCGTTAAGGCGCAGTCAGAGCTTCCAAAACGAATGCAGTTTGCTAAGTACACCAAGATTCATAAATTACTTCCTACGGGGCTTGTGAACAACGTAGAGTTACTGGCAAAATATGCTTTCGGAGAAACGGTGGTAAAACGATTGGAATTGTATGAGCGGTATCTGTCTGTACGGGATAAATATTATTTGGATTGGTGTATAGATCAGGTTATAAATTGGAAAGAAGGAGAGGAGCTTAAAAATTTGATTCATATTCAAGGTGAGAAAGATCCTGTTTTTCCTGTAGAAAACATTAAAAATTACATTCAGGTAAAAAATGGGACACATACCATGATAATTCACAGATATAAATGGTTTAATGAGCATCTTCCTACAATTATTTTGCAAAACGAAAGTTCTATTTAATATCTTTGAGGTATAAAACTATGGTAGCTATGAAATTTTTAAAAAATACGTTAATGCTTTTAGGGGTGCTATGTGTCGTAAGTACACTAATATTCGCAGTCCAAAATTCTACAGATGAAAACCAGATTGCGAAAGATGCAACAATGGTGTCAGAAAAAGCAACCGGATATAAGATATCTGCAATTGATATTCCGGAAGATTTAAATTTTGCAGGGGAAGCAGTTCCTTTTGAAGATCCTGAAATTATGGAGCGTGTAGATCGTGAGTTCTTGGTAAATACGTACTGGCAGTCTAATGCACTTTTATTAATGAAACGTGCTAATAAATACTTTCCAATTATTGAGCCTATTTTGGCTAAAAATGGAATTCCAGATGATTTTAAATACTTAGCTGTAGCAGAAAGCGGCTTAGAGAATGTAAAGTCTCCCGCAGGTGCTTCTGGTTTTTGGCAAATTATGAAAACTACAGGTAGAGAGTATGGCTTAGAAGTGAATGACAATGTAGATGAGCGTTACCATATAGAAAAAGCTACAGAGGTTGCTTGTGATTACTTGAAAAAGTCTAAAGAGAAATTTGGCACATGGACTTTGGCGGCAGCGTCTTATAACGCGGGTTCTTACGGAATTCAAAAATATTTGAATGCACAAGATGTAAATGCGTATTATGATTTACTTTTAGGTCAGGAAACAGGACGTTACGTATTTCGTATTCTAGCGATTAAAGAGATTTTGTCGCACCCTACTAAGTATGGTTTTGATATCGCTAAAGAAGATATGTACACACAAGTACCTACGTTCAATGTAGAGGTAGATGTTCCTGTGACAAATTTTGCTGATTTTGCAAAGCAATATGAGATTAACTATAAAATTTTAAAGCGTCATAATCCTTGGTTGCGTGAGCCACATTTAAACAATAATTCTAGAAAGAAATATATTATTGAAATCCCGAATAAAGGTTATTACAAGGAGTCAAAATAAAAATTTGAGTACCATTTAGATATAAAAAAAGCTTTAGCGGTTCCGCTAAAGCTTTTTTTATTTGATGTAGTTGTGAAGCTTATATTTTCTTTAATTGCTCTTTCATCATTTTTATTTGATCCGAAAGCATGTTCTGTTTGTCTAATTTTTTAGCCTCATTTAAAAGCATTGTAGCTTCTCTTTTTCTTCTTTTCTGCATAGAGATACCAGCAAGGCTTAATTTAGCCATCGCAACGTCGTAATCCATTGTCAAGCCAAGTTTTAAAGCTTTTTTAAAGTATTTCTCCGCAGTAGTTAGGTTTGTTTGAGAAAAAATGATGCCATGTAAATAGTTGTAATATCCTTGTTGTTTTAGCGTTAGAGCTGCTTCAGGGTTCTTTATTTTGGAAAGCCATTTTTCAGTTCCAGCTAAATCTTGCTTACGCATTCTTAAAAAGGCTAGAAGTATAATTTCATTTCTGAAATAAAGGAAGATAAAAATTAATGAAAACAAGATTAAAAAGATACCATTACCAATGTTACCTTCAATAAATTGATATATAGCATAGGCTATAATTAATCCGGCAATTATTAATTTAAAAATTTTATTAAACATGTTATTTGTAAATTTGAAAAGGAGTTAGTTTTTGCTTCTGTTTTTTAATTTCGCAAAAGTAATAAAAACAAACTAAAATATTTTTTAAATTAGATTTGTCAATGCGAAAAGTCTTTGTATATTTGCGCCCAGTTTTGGACGAGCCATCGACAAAGCTAAAATTGTAAATTAAAGGATACTAAAGATATTATAAGATGCCCGGACAAAAAAGAACATATCAGCCATCAAAGCGTAAAAGAAGAAACAAACATGGTTTTAGAGAACGCATGGCGTCTGTAAATGGAAGAAAAGTTATTGCTAGAAGAAGAGCAAAAGGAAGAAAAAAATTAACTGTATCTTCAGAAACAAGACATAAAAAATAATGATTCATTTGTTATTTAAAATATTAGGTGTTACTTTTTTATAAGTAGCACCTTTTTTTTTGCCTATTTTTAAAAATAATTAGCGAACACTATATAATACACGTACAATGCCGAAGAAGAAAAGTATCAAATCTGTTTTATTAATTGGATCTGGACCAATTGTAATTGGACAAGCATGCGAGTTTGATTATGCTGGTTCTCAATCGCTTAGATCATTACGTGAAGACGGGATAGAAACTATTTTAATCAATAGTAACCCTGCTACAATAATGACTGACCCGAGTATGGCAGATCATGTTTATCTAAAACCTTTAACGACCAAGTCTATCATTGAAATATTAAAAAAACATCCAAACATTGATGCGGTTTTACCAACGATGGGGGGGCAGACTGCTTTAAATTTATGTATTGAAGCCGATGAAAAAGGAATTTGGAAAGATTTTGGAGTAGAGCTTATTGGGGTAGATATTGATGCTATAAACATCACAGAAGACCGTGAAAAGTTTAGAAATCTAATGTTGAAAATTGGTGTTGGCATGGCACCACAAGCAACAGCAACATCATTCTTAAAAGGAAAAGAGATAGCTCAAGAATTTGGTTTCCCATTAGTAATTAGAGCATCTTATACCTTAGGAGGGGCAGGAGCATCTATTGTTTATAAACCAGAAGATTTTGACGAATTATTAAGCCGCGGATTAGAAATATCTCCAATTCACGAAGTAATGATTGATAAAGCCTTAATGGGCTGGAAAGAATATGAATTAGAATTATTGCGCGATAAAAATGATAACGTAGTTATTATTTGTGCTATAGAAAATATGGATCCAATGGGGATTCATACTGGAGATTCTATTACGGTAGCGCCAGCGATGACATTATCTGATAAAACTTATCAGAAAATGCGAGATATGGCGATCCATATGATGCGTAGTATTGGAGATTTTGCGGGAGGTTGTAATGTACAGTTTGCAGTGAGCCCTGATGAAAAGGAAGATATTATCGCTATAGAAATTAACCCAAGAGTATCGCGCTCATCTGCACTTGCATCAAAAGCAACAGGGTATCCTATTGCAAAAGTAGCCACAAAATTAGCTATAGGCTACAACCTTGATGAGTTAGAGAATCAAATTACAAAATCTACATCAGCTTTATTTGAGCCAACCTTAGATTATGTGATTGTAAAAATACCACGTTGGAACTTTGATAAGTTCGAAGGTTCAGATAGAACTTTAGGCCTACAAATGAAATCGGTAGGAGAAGTAATGGGTATTGGTCGTTCTTTTCAAGAAGCCCTTCATAAAGCTACACAATCTTTAGAAATTAAGAGAAACGGCTTAGGAGCAGATGGTAAAGGTTTAAAAGATTATGATAAAATTATAAGTAAACTAACGATTCCTAGTTGGGACCGCGTTTTTATTATTTACGATGCCATACAATTAGGTATTCCGTTAAGTAGAATTCACGAGATTACTAAAATTGATATGTGGTTCTTAAAGCAGTATGAGGAATTACATATTTTAGAGAAAGAAATAGAAACCTATACGATTGAGACTTTACCAAAAGATATGTTGTTAGAGGCGAAACAAAAAGGTTTTGCTGATAGACAAATAGCGCATATGCTAGATTGTTACGAAAGTGAAGTTCATAGCAAAAGAACAACACTTAATATCAATAGAGTTTTTAAATTGGTAGATACCTGCGCAGCAGAGTTTAAAGCGATGACGCCTTACTATTATTCTACTTTTGAAGAAGAAATAGAAACAGCTGATGGAAAGCGCTACGTCGCTAACGATAGTATTGTAACGGATAAAAAGAAAATAGTTGTTTTAGGTTCAGGGCCCAACAGAATAGGACAGGGTATAGAGTTTGATTATTGTTGTGTACATGGTGTACTTGCAGCTGCAGAATGTGGTTACGAAACTATTATGATTAACTGTAACCCAGAGACCGTATCGACAGATTTTGATACGGCAGATAAGCTCTATTTTGAGCCTGTTTTCTGGGAACACATCTACGATATCATTCTTCACGAAAAGCCAGAAGGTGTAATTGTGCAACTAGGGGGGCAGACGGCGCTTAAACTTGCTGAGAAATTAGAGAAATACGGTATTAAAATTATAGGAACTAGTTTTGCTGCTTTAGATTTAGCGGAAGATAGAGGACATTTTTCTAAAATGTTATTAGAGAATAATATTCCTTTTCCTCAATTTGGTATCGCAGAAACAGCAGATGAAGCCCTAGCACTTTCTGACGAGTTAGACTTTCCATTATTAATAAGACCATCCTACGTTTTAGGAGGTCAGGGAATGAAAATTGTGATTAATAAAACCGAATTAGAAGAGCATGTTATTGATCTTTTAAAGCAAATTCCAGGTAACAAGTTGCTACTTGATCATTATTTAGACGGAGCAATAGAAGCTGAAGCTGATGCAATTTGCGATGGTGAAGATGTGTATATTATAGGGATTATGGAACATATTGAGCCTTGTGGTATTCATTCAGGGGATTCTAATGCAACATTACCTCCTTTTAATTTGGGTGAATTTGTAATGCAACAAATAAAAGATCACACGAAGAAAATTGCTTTAGCATTAAATACAGTTGGGCTCATAAATATTCAGTTTGCAATTAAAGATGATACGGTTTATATCATTGAAGCCAACCCAAGAGCATCTCGTACCGTACCGTTTATTGCAAAAGCATATAAAGAGCCGTATGTAAACTATGCTACTAAGGTAATGTTAGGAGAGAAAAAAGTAAAGGACTTTAATTTTAACCCTCAATTGGAAGGTTATGCCATTAAACAACCAGTTTTCTCTTTTGAGAAATTCCATAACGTGAATAAAAACTTAGGACCAGAAATGAAGAGTACTGGTGAAAGCATATTATTTATCGATAGCTTAAAAGATGATGAGTTTTATAACTTGTATGCGCGTCGTAAAATGTATTTGAGTAAATAATACAGCGTATTTTAAAAACGGAAATAAAGCTTGAGCGTAGTGCTCAAGCTTTTTTTTGCCCAATCTCTTGATCACTACTGTTTATCTGTGCTTTCAGCAGCTGTGTTATTACCCATCATATTTTTTATTTCTTGATCTACGATGTTGGGGATTACCACATAAAAAGTAGTACCTTTTCCTGTACCTTCAGATTTAGCATAAATAGTACCGTTATGAGATTCAATAATTTGCTTAATCATATAAAGACCTAAGCCGGTTCCTTTTACGTTAGCATGAAATCGTTCAAATGGAGAGAAAAGCTTTTTTAGAGATTTTTCATCCATTCCAGAGCCATTATCTGAAACGGAGAACTGTATGTTATCGTCGTTTTCTTGTGCTTTAATATGAACTTCGGGGTCCTTTTGGTCGCCCATGTATTTGATAGCATTATCTAATAGGTTGCCAAAAACTTGTATAATTCTATTTCTGTCACCATAGATGTTAGGTAGGTTTTCTTCCACAATAAGTTTTACCTTGGCCACTTTTAATTTTCCTTTGACTAAGGTGGTAGATAATGCTACAATTTCATTAACATCAAGTATTTCATTTTGGTTCTCAATTTTACCAATTTTTGCAATTTTAGTAATATCTCCAATAAGGTTATTCATCGTATCACATGAAATATTAATCATCTCTAGGTACTGCTCTAATTCAGGATAGTCTTTCATTACAAACTCCATAGGAATTAGACTAGCAATGCCTTTGATACCACTCAGCGGACTCTTAAGATCATGTGAAACGGCAAAAGTAAAACGCTGAATTTCTTGGTTTTTTGTAGTTAACTCATCGGCTATTTTCTTAAGCTCTTTCTTTTGTTGTTGTAATTGTTGTGTTCGCTCATCTATCTCTTTTTCTAGTGTTAATTGGTATAATTTTATACTTTTTAATCGTAAGTATACCACCAAATAAATTCCTAGAATTAAGGATAGAACCAAAAGCAAGCGAAACCACCAAGTTTCCCAGAAAGGAGGTGTAATAGTTATGTTTAGAGTTGTCTCGTTGTTATTCCAAATCCCATCAGAATTGCTTGATTTTATCCGTAACGTATAATTTCCGGGCCCTAAGTTGGTATACGTTGCATTTTTTTTATGCCCTACATAATTCCAATCCGTTTCAAAACCATCTAAGAAATAGGCATAATTAACCTTATCGGGGTGGCGAAAAGTTAGTGCGTTAAATTCAAAATTAATGACATCATTATCATACGATATGCTAATAGAGTCTACTTGTGAGATGTGTCGTTTTAGTATGTTAGAGGCATCACCTGGGTAGATTGGTTTGTTGAATATTTTAAGACTGGTGATATTCACCTTTGGCGTATCATCTCTTTTTTTAATATTTTTAGCCTCAAATATATTGAAGCCATTACTACCTCCAAAAATCAACTCGTCATTTCTGGTATTATAAAAAGAATTTGAGTTGAATTCGTTGCCTTGTAGCCCATCATTTATATCATAATTTATAAATACTTCACTTTCAGGATTGTATTGAATAATGCCGAAACCCGTACTCAGCCATAATAAATGATTTTCGTCTTCTATAATTCCTTTTACGGCATCATTTTTTAATCCATTTTGACGGGTAATCGCTTCAAAATAACCCGTAGTAGCGTTGTATTTATTTAACCCTGCCTGGGTACCTACCCATAAAGTGCCCTTACTATCTTCTACAATGGCATTGATAAAATCATTACTTATGATGTGTTTATACTCTTGACTATTATAACTAGTGTATTGCCACTCCTCATTTATTTCAGTGAGTTTAAAGAGCCCAGATATTTGTGTTCCAACCCAAATATTTCCATTTTTATCTTCGGTTATAGTGGTAATGGTAGAGACTGTATTTTTACTGACGTTATTTTTAAGATCAATGTTTTTATGTGTTTTAGTTTCGGGATTAAAAAGTTGCAAGCCTCCGTAAAAAGTAGCGATCCATAAACGTCCTTTACTATCCATTTTTAAATTGAATACATTATCGGATAGTAGAAACGAGTTTTCCTTGGTCAATACTTCATAGTTCTTATTCTCAAGGTCAAAAATTGTAATTCCTTTACCCCAAGATCCTAGCCATAGCCTATTTTTTTTATCTTGAAGTATAGTGATGATTACATTTGCATTGAGATTTTTATGATCTAAACTGTATTTTTCAAAAGTATTCGTGGTTCTATCCCAGTAGTTAAGTCCGCCACCATCTGTTCCTATCCATAGATGATTTGTTTTATCATTTATATCTTCAATATAACAATTAATGTTATTGTTATTTAAAGATTGAGGATCAAAGGGATGGTTCTTAATATGTTTAAATTTATGATATATAGGATCGTAGAAGCTTAACCCTTTTCTGTAAGGTGCTAGCCACATAATGCCTTTGCTATTGTATATAGACCAAATAGAATTACTGGAGATGGAGTTGTTATTTGTATTATCATATTTTAAATTTGATAATCGCTTGGTGCTTTTTGAGTAAATAAAAAGACCATCATTTTCACTACCCATCCAATAATCGCCATTTGGCGCAATGGCTAAGGATAAAATAGGATACCCATTACTTATCTTTTTTCGTTCTACATTTAAAGTATTTTCAGGTTGTATTTTTAATTCAAGCAGCTCTCCGTTATGCAGTCCAATTAAAAACTGTGTTGCGTTTTTTTGTATTACACTTCGTATTCTCTGATTTTCGTGAAGCTTTGATACTACTTGCAATTCCTTATCCAACAGCCAAATGTCGTTATCAATTAAAACTAGGGTTGTTTCATTATCTAATCTTGCGATTTTTACAAAATAATTGTTTTTGATTATCTTGTTAGTACCTTCTTGATATTTGAATTCTTTAGTCTCACCTGTTATTGTATGATACCTGAATATACTAGTCGTTGTTCCTAACCATAGAAAATCTGAAGATTTACTAATAGAATAAAAATGTTCCAAAGCTAGTTTTTTGCCTTCTCCAAGGAACGGGTAGGGCTTTAGAAGATCCATATCTCGTTGATAAATATTTAATCCCTGAACAGTACCTATATAGAGCTGCCTATTGTCATCTTCGTAAATATCTTCGATATAGCCATTGGTGAGGCCGGTTGTACTATCTACGGCTTGCTCATATATTTCAAAACTTTTACCATCATATTTATTAAGTCCATTTCTGGTGCCTATCCATAAATAGCCGTAACTATCTTCAAATATAACATTAGCAGAGCTTTGTGATAGCCCTCCTGGTAAGTGTTGAAAAGAGATGTCAGTCTGGTTTTGTTGTGAAAATACAGGCGTACAACATACTAGTAGTAATGATAACCATAACACTAGTGTAGCTGATTGCTTCGGTAAAAACATAGTAATGAAATAGGTTTATATTTAAATAAGTAAGTTAAGGATTACAATTTAGGAATATTAGACGTACATTTTTATTTTTTGTTGCCTATGAACGCTGTGTTGTGGTAAAAAACTGATTTATAGAAGAGTGCAGTAATTATTCTCTTGTTATGGTTTCAAATCAAGGCTTTCCCCTTGTAAATAGCTTGAGCACTATATGATATAGAATAGAGGTAGGGAATGCAATACACAATGAGGTCTATTTGTAGGATAAATGAGGTCGATAAATGTAATTATAGATATCCTATTTTGAGAATATCGTTAAAAGAAACTTCCTGAGGCAACTATACTTCTGGGAGTTTCTTTTTGTATGAGAATTGACTTATTTTTATTCAAGACAATTTTTTTAAAGAATGTTATGAAGAAGGGTAGGTGTGTACAGTTGTGGTTTATGTTGTTAGGAGCTACATCACTAGCAAATAGTCAACAGCAAAAATCTAAAAATGAAAAACCAAATATTCTTTTTATTTCAATAGATGATCTTAGACCAACCTTAGGTGTTTATGGGGATACAGTTGCTATAACACCAAATTTAGACGCCTTAGCCTCAGAAGGAATGACTTTTATGGATACTTACGCTCAGGTTGCTGTTTGTGCTCCTTCTAGAGCTAGTCTAATGACAGGATTACGGCCCGATGCTACACGTGTCTGGCATTTAGGTGATAAGTTCAGAGATATAAATCCAGAAGCGGTTACTATGCCGCAATATTTTGCAAAGCATGGCTATCATACTGTGAATATGGGTAAAATATTTCATAATTACATGCCTGATTCTATATCATGGGATGAGCCAGATTTGAGGCCTTCTAGGTACCTTAAAAAAGAATGGCTCAAAAGGGACGGGGAGACTTTTTATATTAGCGAAGCGGTTAATAAATCACAGGTAATCAAGAGGGATTCCTTATTAAAATTACGGCCAGAACGGTATGCAGATGGTTGGAATACAGGGCCCGCTTGGGAAGCTGCCGATGTACATGACACCATGTATTATGACGGGGCACAAACCAAACTAGCAAAACAAACGCTTACGAGGCTTTCTAAATCAAAAGCACCATTCTTTTTCGGTTTAGGATATTTTAGACCGCATTTACCATTTACAGCTCCTAAAAAGTATTGGGATTTATATGACCGCGATAAAATTCCTACAGCAATAAACCCTGAAATTCCTAAGGGAGCGCCACTGCATACTATGAACTCAATGTATGAGTTAAGGCATTATGATGGCTTTGGTCACATTGGTCATCCTACATCTCCTAATCGCATTTCAAGAGATACTATTCTAAGCTTGAAACATGGTTATTATGCGAGTGTTAGCTATGTAGATTCATTACTAGGAGACCTAATCGCCCATATGAAAACCATTGGAATCTATGAAAATACAATTATCATTGTGTTTGGTGATCATGGTTGGAAATTAGGAGAGCATAATAGCTGGGGTAAAATGACCAATTACAATATTGATTTAAAAGTACCTATGATAATTAAATATCCAAATCAGCAAGTAAAAGGAACAAAGAGTTATGCTATCACAGAACTGATAGACATGTTTCCTTCACTTTGTGAGCTTTCTGGTATTCCTGTTCCAGAGTACATGCAAGGTACTAGTTTCGTACCGTTACTTAATAAGCCAAATTTATCGTGGAAAAAAGCTGCTTTTAGCCAGTTTCATAGGCGACCAAAAGTGTCCGCGGATGGTAAGCGTTATATGGGCTATTCCATCAATACAGGAAAATACCACTATATTGAATGGTACGGATGGGATGATAAAAAAGGGCGTAAAGGAGAATTTAAAACATCAGAATTATATGATTCAGAGAATGATACTTACGAGACAATAAACCTTGTTAATGATGTGAAATTTGCATCGATAGTTAAAGAACTTTCCGTGCAATTGCTAGAAGGTTGGGAACAAGCAAAGCCTACACGTTAATTTCAATTGCCAATTTAAGGAAGAGGTATTGCGGTAAATTTTAGACAATTCTTCTATGTTGCCTTAGGTTGTAAATACCCCATAACATAAAAATAAATTCTAGAATAAATCCTACCATAAATTGAGGTGAAATACCATCTAGGATGGTGCTAACAAGTCTTCCTAATGCTAAGCCACCCATAAATAAAATATTAACGAGCGTTGCAGATTCCCAATAGTTTTTATTTCGAATTCCGTAAATCCAAAAACAACCAATGGCAAGATACAGTCCCATAATGGCTCTGAAGATGTTTTTTAAATCTATATCTATAACATCAAAACCAAATACATAAGGTAAAAAGACACTTGGGTTACCGCCATATACGAAGCTTATACTAATGACCACAATTGCTGATAATGTTAACTGTAGGTTTTTGTATTTAGGGTTCTTGAAGAAAGCCATGTGCTAAAAGTAATAGGTACTTTAAAAGTATACAATAAACCATCCATTATCCTGTGATGGATGGTTTAATTTTTCAAATTAATGACTTTGAATAAGTTCTCTAATTTCTTTAGGATCTTCACCGTAATTATTGGTTCCATGTGTTCCTTCTGTAACTTCTAATACAAGCAACCAAATACCACCAACAAACGGAATTAACGCTACAAAAATCATCCAGCCACTATTATTGGTGTCATGTAATCTTCTTATGGTTATTGCTATGCTAGGAATTATGATAGCTAAACAATAGAGCGTTGTTACTAAAAATAGAGGGAAATCTGCTAAATAAGATATAATCCCATCTATGAATAAACTTGCAAACATAAACAAGACAGAGAAAAGTCTAAACATCCAATATTCTTGCCTTCTAGAACGTCCATCAAATTGTGCATATTTTTTTAATGCATCTAAATACCATTTCATAATTAAGTAGGTTAAATTTATATCGTATTAAACCTAAATTTTATCATATTATTGTACTGAAATAGTCTCAAGCAGGAATAAAAAAAGCCCAATAGTGAATTATTGGGCTTTTTTATATATTATTATCTATAAGGTTATGCGCCCCATTCAGTATGAAAAATGCCTTCCATGTCATTACGTTCATAGGTGTGAGAACCAAAATGATCACGTTGAGCTTGTATTAAATTTAAGGGTAATTTACTTGATGTATACGCATCAAAATACGTCAGAGAGTTAGATAATCCTGGCATTGGAATTCCGCTTTTAGCAGCAAAAGCAACTAATTCTCTTGAAGAAGAAACGGTTTCTTGCACTTTAGGAACAAAAGACGGTGCTAATAATAAATTATTTAAATTCTTATCCTGAACATATGCATTAGAAATATCAGCTAGCAAACCTGCTCTAATAATACAACCTGCTCTCCAAATTTTTGCAATTACAGATAGGTCTAATTCGTAGTTGTACTCTTTAGAAGCATCTGCTAATTGATGTAAGCCTTGTGCGTACGTAGTTATGAAAGCAAAATATAAGGCTTCTTCTGCTATGGCAATTAAATCTTCTTTGGCAATTGGAGCAATTTCTGGTCTGTCATATAATGTATCTGCAGCCAAACGTTCTTCTTTTAAAGCAGATATTTCACGCATACTCACAGCAATATCAATCGAAGGAACAGGAATTCCTAAGTCCATCGCATTTTGTGAGGTCCATTTTCCAGTTCCTTTTTGCTTTGCTTTATCTAAAATTTTATCTACTAAACGGCCATCACCTTTGTCATCTTTTTGATTGAAGATTTCAGCTGTAATTTCAACTAAAAAGGATTGTAATCTTCCTTTATTCCAAGTATCAAAAACTGTATGTAATTCGTCATTAGATAAGCCACCTGCTTTTTTAAGGATATCATATATTTCGGAAGTCAGCTGCATTAAACCGTACTCAATACCATTATGTACCATTTTTACATAGTTACCGGCAGATTTTGGACCTAAATAAGCAACGCAAGGTTCGCCATTGTATTTTGCAGAAACAGCTTCAAAAATAGGCTTCACATGTGCATAGGCTTCCTTGTTTCCACCAGGCATAATACTAGGACCTTTACGTGCCCCTTTGGCGCCTCCAGAGACTCCAGAACCAAAAAAGTGAATTCCTTTTTCTTGCAAATATGCTTCTCTCCGGTCTGTATCCGTAAAGAAAGAGTTTCCACCATCAATAATAATATCATCTTTAGCTAAGAAAGGCAAAAGGTTTTCTATGACCGCATCTACAATTTTACCTGCAGGTACTAATAACATTATTTTTCGAGGGGTAGCTAATGCCTTTACAAAGGTTTCAATATCCGTAGCAGCATTTACTTTTTCTAAATTTCCACCTTCTGTTTTTAAGGCGTCTACTTTCTCTTGGTCTAAATCGTAACCAAAAGCTTTAAAGTTATTATCGGCTACATTTAAAATAAAATTACGCCCCATAACTCCAAGTCCTACCAATCCAAAATCATAATCTGTATGCTCCATGTATGTATATGTTTTAATCCCTAACATTAGGTGTCAATATTGTGTAAAGTATTCGACTAAACTATTAATTGATGTAAAATAGTCTTAATTTAGCCAAAGAATTACATCAAAATTAATTTAAAATATTCAATTAGGCGGGTTATACGCAAGAAACTAACCAATGTGTCTGTAAAAATTGAAAATACAACATAAAGAGTTTAAAAAAAGCAAGGATTTATGAACAAGACGGCAAATCAAATGCTTATTATTTTTGGAGCTTCAGGAGATTTAACGGCAAGGAAATTAATTCCTGCTATATATAATTTATATAAGGGGAAACACCTACCAGAAAATTTTGTTGTTTTAGGGGCAAGTAGAAGTTCAATTACCGATAGTGAGTTTAGAAAAAAGGTAGTACACGAAAGTGAATACCTTAAATCTAGCATTAAGAAAGAAGATCAAGATTTTATCGCTACGTTTTCTGATAAGTTATTTTACGAGGATTTAGGAGATGATTATGATACAGATTATGACCGATTAAGCAAACGAATTGGGGATCTAAACAACAAATACAATACAGAGAATAATTATATATTCTACCTTTCTACACCACCAAGTTTATACGAAGCCATTGCAAAAAATCTATCGGATAAAGGACTGAATAATGAAGCGGACGGATGGAAACGTATTTTGGTAGAAAAGCCTTTTGGTTATAGTTTACAAACTGCACAAGATTTAAATAAGGGCTTACAGAAATATTTTAAAGAGAAACAAATTTATAGAATTGATCATTATTTAGGGAAAGAAACCGTTCAAAACCTACTAGTGACGCGTTTTGCCAATTCTATTTTTGAGCCTCTATGGAATAGAAACTATATTCATCATATTGAAATTACCAATGCAGAGACGGTCGGGGTAGAAAAACGTGGGGGGTATTATGATAAATCTGGTGCTTTGCGTGATATGTTCCAAAGTCACTTGCTACAAATAGTTTCTTTAATAGTGATGGAGCCACCCATTAATTCCAATGCGGAAGAGATCAGAAATGAAAAGGTAAAAGCACTTAAGTCCCTAAGAATTATGACCGATGAGCAAACGCTTTTTGATCATACCATAAAAGGACAATATGTAGCCTCTGAAATAGATGGGCAGCCTGTTAAAGGATATAGAGAAGAAGAAGGGGTAGATCCTAATTCTAAAACAGAGACTTTTGCGGCAGTAAAATTCTTCGTAGATAACTGGAGATGGAGCGATGTTCCTTTCTATGTGCGTACCGCTAAGCGTATGCCAACTAAAGTAACGGAGGTTGTGATTCATTTTAAAACACCTCACCATCAAGTTTTTAAAGAGCAAGATATCACCAATAAACACAATAAATTGGTTATTAGAATACAACCAGACGAAGGTATTTTAATAAAATTTGGTGTCAAAGTTCCTGGCCAAGGATTTAAAGTAGAACGTGCCAATTTAGATTTTTACTATTCTAGTTTGGTAGATACGAATATCATGCAAGCTTATGAGCGCTTATTGCTAGATGCTATGCAGGGTGATGCTACGTTATACGCCAGAGCAGATGAAGTAGAAGCTGCTTGGGCCTTTGTAGACCCAATTTTAAATTACTGGGAGAATGATGAAGGCGTGAAAACGTATGGGTATTCTGCAGGAGTTTGGGGTCCAGAAAATTCAAATGGTTTAATAGAGGGCGATTTTACATGGCGTAATCCAGGGCCACATCTAGTAGATGATTCTGGTTTCTGTGTAATTTGTTAAAAGATAAGAATAGTATGCAAGCAAGAATATATAGCACAAAGCAAGAGGTTGCAGAAAAGTTCTCTACCTTTTTTAAAGATGAAGCAAAAAAGCAAGATGCTTTTCATGTAGCACTTTCTGGAGGAAGTACTCCTAAAATTGTTTTTGATTATTTAGCATCACATTTTGGAAAGGATATAGATTGGTCTAAGGTGTTTTTTTATTGGGGTGATGAACGTTGTGTTCAACCAACCGATGACGAGAGTAACTATAAAATGACCGTACAACATTTGTTGTCTAAAATAGAGATTCCTGCAGGGAACATTTTTAGAATACTTGGAGAGAATGATCCTAAGAAGGAAGCAATTCGTTACAGCGATGTTTTAGAAAAAAACGTGCCTAATGAAAATGGAGTACCAAAATTTGATTTGGTAATTTTGGGAATGGGTGATGACGGACATACCGCTTCTGTTTTTCCACATGAAATAACGCTTTGGGATGCAGATGAGAATTGTGTGGTAGCTATTCATCCAGAATCTGGACAAAGGCGTGTTTCAATTACCGGAAAGATTATTAATAATGCCGCAACAGTCGCTTTTCTAGTTACCGGAAGTAGTAAAGCAGAAAAAGTTGTAGAAATTATACGCCCTAAGGCAGATACCACCTTATATCCTGCAGCTTTGGTAAAACCTGGCTCCGGTAAACTTATTTGGTTTTTAGATGAGGATGCCGCAAAGGGACTTTAATTTATCGTCCTAAATCTATCTCAAATAAACAAGCAGGGTGTTCCTGATAATGATCAGGGAGCATATCTATATTTTTCAAATCGAACATTCCTAAAAAGTCGAATCCGGCGTTTTGGTAATGTTCGATTCGTTTGGTGTTATTCCCTAAGGTATCTAAACGAATAAACCGTTTTTTTATAGATTGTACATAAGTTTTTGTCCAGGTTACAATAGTGTCCATGTAAATAGTACCTCTAAATTTAGGATTGGTAGGAATCCTGTGAACATAGATAGATGTAGAATTATCTCGTTACTTTCATATTTGTGCATCACTGATGGTACTAACCCAAAGATTAGCTACTTCATCATCAATTATCAATTTCCATTGCCTTTTTTTGGCTATTTTGGTCTCGATTGAGGTTCTTTTAAAATCTGGCCACACAACTACTTTCTTTTTCTGATAGACAGAAGCTATTTTAAAGAGTCTAAAAATTTCACCAATACCGTAAAAAGAACTAGTAGGTACTTGTGTATTTCCTATAGTTAATTAAAAAATATCCTGAAATAATAAGCATTCTTACCTACCTCACTGTTCTGTGAGACAAGGGTTTCTTTAGAATGTTTTAGGCAAGAGTTTAGCCAAACTACACATAAATTTTGATAGCTTTTTCTAGGGCATTATTTAGTGTCACTTAAAATTACGGCAGTGAGCAATGAAAATTTGCCTCTTACTTTAAATTTAATTTGACATTCTCACCGTCTAAATGTGCGATATAGTCTTTCACTTTAAAGTTAGAAGAATCAAAACGGCTTGTTCTAGAAGAGGCTTCAGATTTTCTTTGGATACTTCTTGCAAACCTACGCACATCCTCGATAGAATCTACCACTAAACCAGGAACTGGAATGCTTTTGCCTTCAAGGTCTTTGGCTACCATCGTAAAATAAGAAGAATTACAGTGTTTCTTTTTTCCAGATCTGATGTTTTCAGACTCTACACGCACGCCCACTACCATAGAAGTTCTTCCGGTATAGTTTATAGAGGCTTTCAAAGTCACCAGTTCACCTACTTCAATAGGGTTAAGGAAATCTACTTTATTTACAGAAGCTGTCACGCAATAGCTTCTAGAGTGTTTAGAGGCACATGCAAAAGCAATCTGATCCATTAAGTTTAAAATATACCCTCCGTGAACTTTACCTCCAAAATTGGAGTGTGCAGGCAGCATTAACTCTGTGATAGATATTCTAGATTCTTTGGATGACTTGTATTGTTTCATAATTAATTGCGGTAACCGGGTGATTTTTCTTTTTGTACTTTAGTGATGAAATACTTAGAATCTCCCAGCCAAAAGAATGTTCTATAGCGCTCTACATAATCTAATTTTACGTATTGGCCTTGATAATCTTTTAATTGCTGAATGACTTCTTTGTCTTTATCTAAAACAGAAAATTCAAAAATTTGAGCTCCAGAGATTCCTTGGCTTATTTCTCCTTCCCATGTTTTGATAGCAACTCCTTTATAGCTTATTTTAATAAGTTCTCCAGAGCGTATTCCTTCACTGTAAGGCACAAAATATACAAAAGCATAGTAAGCTCCAAATATTGCGATTATTGCAACAATTATTAATCCAATTATTTTTTTCATTCTTATTTATTTGTTAGTTGCGTGTTAAAGCTTACCATTATTGGTATTAGACTAGTTTGTGGTTTTTTGCTCGTGTAAAGGTAAGTTACAAATTTAGATTAGATATTTCTTGGAGGTCTTCATCATCATCGGAGTCATCATTGGCTCTTTTTAATAAAGAATCGGGAATGGACTTCTTTGCTTTAGCGCCCATTTTTTTTAATTTCTGAATACTGGTCACAATATTACCGCGGCCATCTACTAGTTTGTTCATAGCACCTCGATATTCTACCTTAGCTTCGTCCATTTTTTTGCCCACTTTCATTAAGTCGCTCACAAAACCTTCAAACTTATCATATAGCGCCCCAGCTTGTCTGGCAATCTCCAGGGCATTACGTTGTTGCTTTTCATTATTCCACATACTATCAATAGTACGTAGTGTAGCCAATAGGGTAGAGGGAGTTACGATAATAATATTTTGTTCAAATGCTTTATTGTATAGCGTGTTGTCATTGTTAATAGCGACTGCAAATGCAGGTTCAATTGGCACAAAAAGTAGCACAAAATCTGGGCTTTCCATTTCGTACAGATCTTCGTATTTCTTAGCAGATAGTTGGTCTACATGGCGGCGAAGAGAATTGATGTGATCTTTTAGGAATTTATCTTTCAATTCGTCTTCCGCATTTACATAACGCTCATAGTCTGTTAAAGAAACTTTAGAATCTACAATCATTTTCTTCCCGTCGGGTAGATTAATAATCACGTCCGGTAATACGCGGGAACCATCTTCTCTAGTGAAACTTTGTTGTACAGAATACTCTCTGTCTTTTTCTAATCCAGACTTTTCTAAAACACGTTCAAGGACCAATTCTCCCCAATTCCCTTGCATTTTACTATCGCCTTTTAATGCTTTAGTTAAATTTTCGGCCTCTTGGGTAATCTTTAAATTTTGTAATTGTAAGGTTGCCAGTTGTTCTTTTAATGCAGAATGCATACCTACACTCTCTTTTTGGCTGTCATCTACCTTTTTCTCAAATAAGAGTATTTTTTCTTGCAGCGGATTTAAAATGTTTTTAATATTCTCTTTATTCTGTTCCGTGAATTTACTGCTCTTTTCATCTAGGATTTTATTGGCAAGATTTTCAAATTCTTTGGTGAATTTTTCTTGTAGTTTTTCTACTTCTTCTTTTTGCTCTGTATTTTTAAGTTGAAGATTCTCTAGATCCACTTGGTATCTTGTAATTTGATTTCCTAAGAGTTCTTTTTCATTCCGAAGTTCATTTTTATCTAATTCTGCTAAGGAGCGTATTTCTGCTATAGTCTCTTCTGCTTGAGAAAGCTTTTGCTCTAAAGAAGTATTGTTAATACGTAACTGTTCCTCACGTGCTATCAAAGCACTTTGTGAAGAAATGGTCTTAAGCTTTTGAATATAGTTTCCTAAAAAGAATCCTATAGCGATACATGCAATTCCAATAAGTAAATAGATGATGTACTCGTTCATTTGTATTTTAATTAGCAAAAAAGTAAAGATACTAGATTGGCTAGAATATAAATACAGCTTAAAACTATTTTGTTTTAAATATATGAACCCGTTATATAGACTATTTAGAGATCTTTAAGTTACACCATAGCGCCATTTGCGCCAATTACTTGGCCAGAGATCCATTTAGAATCATCACTAGCTAAAAACAATACGATCTTGGCAATATCTTTAGGGTCTGCTAACCTGCCAAAAGCATTCATGCCTTTAAGCTTCGCTATAAAATCTTCAGATTTCCCTTCTAAAAATAGTTCCGTATTGGTTGGTCCTGGAGCAATAGCATTAACAGAAATGCCTCTTCCTACTTCTTTAGAAAAAACACGCGTCATCTGTTCTACCGCAGCTTTAGTAGCAGAGTAAATACCATAACTTGGAAGCATCAACTTTGTAGTGCTTGACGAGAAATTTATAATAATACCATTATCTGCTAGCTTTGCAGATGCTTCTTGCATGGTATTGAAAACACCACGTACATTTACATCAAACTGTGATGTAAAATCATCTTGACTATAATCTTTAAAAGGCTTATTCTTCATAATCCCAGCATTATTAATCAATACATCAACTTGACCAAATGCGGCAATAGTTTCTTCAAATAAGCGAATTACGTCTTCTTTCTTACTTACATCTGCTTGTACAGCAATTGCAGTACCTCCATTTTTAAGTATGGTGGCACTAGTTTCTTCCGCTTCGTCTTTACTATTGGTATAATTCACGACAACCTTGGCGCCATTATCTGCTAAGAGTAATGCTATTTCTTTTCCAATACCTCTGGAAGATCCCGTAATAATGATGGATTTGTTTGCTACTTTCATGCGTGTGGTTTTGAAATTTAAAATTAAAGAATAAAAAGCAGGCGTACTTTTAAATTAACGTTAAAAAAGACTGGTAAAAAGCTGTTACACGATTTTAAAACTCCCTAGAATAGGATCAAACTCTATAATATTAGCTGGGAATAATTTTTCAAAATACTTTCCTTGAATTAAAGCCTCTGGCGTGTCAAAATAACTATCTTCCTTACGGAGTAAAAGCATTTTATCGCATAGTTGCAGTGCAACTTCAATTTCATGGGTAGTAAACAGAATGGTCTTTTGTGTTTGGTGTGCTATGGTTTTGAGTAATTTTAAAATTTGCACTTTATGGTACAAATCTAAATGTGATGTGGGTTCATCTAACAAGATGATAGGAGTGTCTTGTGCTAATGCACGTGCAATCATCACCCGTTGTAATTGGCCATCACTCAGTTCATAGCATTTTTTGTGTTGCAATGTTTCAATTTCTACGAGTTGAATAGCTTCTTTAGTTTTTACTTTGTCTACTGCTGTGAGCGTGCCGAGCCAATTGGTATAAGGTTGCCTACCTAAAGCAATTAACTCAGCTACGGTAAGGTTTTTAGAAGCAATGGCTTCAGTGAGTACAAGACTTATTTTAGTCGCTAATTCTAATGGCGTGTAGTTTTGGATTGTTTTATGTTCAATGGCTATAGCTCCTGAAATCGATTTTTGGACGGCGCCAAGCGTACGAAGTAAGGTAGATTTACCTATGCCATTAATACCAACAATAGCAGCTAGTTCTCCTTTGTTTAAAGAAAAGGAGATGTCCTTAACAATAATAATATCCTGCTTTTTACGCTGGTAACCAATACTAAGATTGGCAATTTCTAGGGCGATATGTTTTTCGTTTTCTAGGATGATTTCTATTCTTTAGTCAGCGTTTGTCTAATTATCTCTCTGATTTTCATTTCAAAATAGAATGTTTGACGAATAGCATCATCATTCCAATCTAAATTTTCTAAAACAATAATACTAGTTTTATATTCGGGATAGTATAAATTCATAGAAATATATCCAGGAGCGTATCCGGTATGTCCAATTTCTTTAAGCTGGTTTTCATCAGAAACTCTTATGCCATATGCATACCCTATTGGCCCAAAAAGGGAATGGTTTTGAGTGGCACTCGGAGTAATTAGTAATTGATAGCTTTCTTTTTGTAGTAATTTTTGTTGGTGTAAAGCAGTATTCCATTTTAGTAAATCACTAGCACTAGCTATTAAGTAGCCCGCCGGAATATACGCGGTGGAAAAGTCAGTTTTACTAATGGTATAGCTATTGTTATTATTTTTAATTTTTCCTTCAACAAGATTTGGTTGCTTAGTGCTTAAGCTTTCTAGATGGTTTGCAATACCGCATAATGTAAATAAATTGGAAGCCAACTGTACATATGAACTATTGTAACCTTGTTCCAAAATATCACCTAGAAGTTGATATCCGATATTAGAATAGGAAAAATCTGTTCCGGGAGCAAAAGCTAAATCTTCTTGTAAATCTATAATACCGTGCGTATGATTTAAAAGTTGATGAATTGTAATGGTATTTTTCCATTCCATTTTTAGATTAGGAAGATATTTTGAAATTGGGTCGTTTAATTTTAGTATTTGTTCCTCTGCCGCTCGGAGAATGAGCACTGCTGTAATTTGCTTGCTAAGGGAACCAATAATGAATTTATCTGTTTGCGTAAACTCCGTTTTATCTTTAGAAAAGCCTATAGACTTCTTATAAAAAATAGCATCATTGACGGCTAGGATTATTTTTCCGTTAAAAGGTCTAGGTTGATTTGTTTGCAAAAGGGAATCTATAGCATCACTTATGCCTTGAAAGTTGGTAGATTGACCAAAGCTCACGCTATAGCTAGCGGTAAAACTTAATATGATAATGATTTTATGGAGTAGCTTTAGTTTCATCTTTTCGGAATTAAAAAATCATTTTTCGTTTTCGAACCAATAGCCATACAACCACAGGAGCACCTACTAAGCTGGTTATGGCATTGATGGGTAAAACGCTTACCGATAAAGGTAGTTGCGCAATACTATCACATACCAACATTAAAATAGCGCCATATATAAGAACTGCTGGTACCAATATTTTATGATCTGTGGTATTAAATATTTGTCGCGTTAAATGGGGTACTGCTAAGCCAATAAAAGCAATGGGGCCAGCAAAAGCTGTAATACCACCAGCCAATAATCCTGTGGCAATAATAATAATAAATCTAGATTTTTTTAAACTTACTCCGAGACTCCGAGCGTAATTTTCACCTAATAAAAAGGCATTCAAAGATTTTATAGAAAAGATACTTAAAAGCACTCCTATACTTGTTATTCCAGCTAATAATCCCAATTGCGGCCATGATAAATCTCCTAAACTTCCAAAGCTCCAATAAATGTATTGCTGTAATTGTTCTGAAGTTGTGAAATAGGAGAGTACACTAACTAAGGCGCCAGTTATACTCCCAAACATAAGCCCTATAATAAGTAGAGACATGGTATCTTTTACTTTCATGGCAACAGACAGAACAGCGAGTAATACAAGAAAGCTACCTAAACTAGAAGCAATGGCTAAGGAGGCATCATTAAAAAGTGAAATTCCAAAAACACTAGAAAATAAACCCGCTCCCATAATTAGTACAGCAGCACCTAAGCTTGCACCAGAACTAATGCCCAATACAAACGGGCCGGCTAATGGATTTCTAAAAAGTGTTTGCATTAATAAACCACTTAAAGATAATCCGCCACCCACAAGAATAGCTGTTATAGCTTTAGGAACTCTGTAGTTCCAAATAATATAATGCCAAGACTCATCAGGGTCAGCGCTACCCATAAGTGTATTAAGAGTGTTTTTTAAAGGAATGTGAACAGAACCTAAACTTATATTTATTAAAAAAAAGACACACAGTAGCAGTACTAAGCATAAGAAATAAAAGGAGTACTTTTTGGTAGAATGCACTTAATCTATAGGTTTGAAAAAAGTTGGTGTATACTCAGGTATTAGCTCAGGGTGAAATATATGAATTAAATCTTTAAGAACTAAATCTGGCCTGTTGGGGGCCAACTCATAATAAAGGAGGCCTCCAGTTTCGCCAGTAGTATTAGCAAAAGAATACACCTTCTTATTTTTAAAGGCATCAAACTGTTGATAATGCAGACTGTTTGCAGTCATATCTTTATAGGAGGTAAATTGAGAAGGAGAAATCCAGTAGTTCGCTTTTTTTCCTTTATCCAAAACACTTTCCCAACTCAACGATAAACTACCTGCATCATCTGTATCCTTAAAAATATAAGAAGCATTGGCATCTTCAATAAATTTGGAAGCCCAACTCTTTCCACCGGGTAAATACCAAACATCATTGTATATAGCACCACTTAATACAGTAGGTTTATTTGTAGCTTTTGTCGCTAATTCTTTTGCGGCTAAATAATTGTTTGTAATGTCTTGAAAAATAGCATCTGCTTTCTTTTCGAGTCCGTAAAAAGGTGCAAAAAATTTAATCCATTCTGCTTTTCCTAAGGGTGTTTCTTCTGTCCAATCGCCATTGTACACTACAGGAATATTTGCACGCTGAATGGTTTCGTACATTTTATTCTCATTATGAATACTAAAGCCTACCACCAAATTTGGCTGTAATGCTAAAAGTAATTCGGTATTTATGGTTTCATTCTGCCCTAATTCTTTGACTTTCCCTTCAGAAATTAATTTTCTTGTTTTTTGCGATGAGATATATTTGGTGTCAGGGAAACCTACCAAAGTGTGCTCTACACCCAAGGCTTCTAAAACAGGAATGTGCGTAGTAGAGGTAACAACCACATTGGTAATAGGAACAGTGACAATAGCATCGTATTCATCACGATTTAAAGTCATAGAAGCTGCCTTTTCTTTTGGGATTAGTGCGTAGGTGAAAACAGCTTCTGCATTTGGCCAAGGCGATGTAATTTTGATAATAGTAACCCCGCTAGGTTGCTTTTCAATAGAAAAACCTTTAGCATATAAAACATTAGTGCTTGGAATTATTTTTTCTACAAAATCAGGTATTTTCTTGTTTTCCTCTTTGCAGGAAAGGAATATTATCGTGATAAGGAGAAAAAAATATTTCATTTATTTAGGGAGTATTATTTTTTGCAAGGTAGCAAAAGTCATATTTTTTATGGATTTAAGGGCTTAATTTTATGAAAATTTAAACATGAGAGGTAATTCTAATTTAACATTATATATTGTTGCAGGCATAATTATACTTCATTTTGTGGTTGGTTTTATTTGGCTGATGATCAAGATGAATAAAAAAAATAACGATGATAAGTGATTTCTTTTCTACTTAAAGCAATATCTTCGTGCCGAATTTTGGTTTAGATAAACGCATAGAGTTTATTTGATTAAAAGGGAATCTAGTGTAATTCTAGAGCTGTTCCCGCAACTGTAAGTTATGCCGAATCGGCACTGATATTTATATCGGTTCGTAATAGGTGGCTATCATATCTTCAAAATACCACTGAGTATAGACTTGGGAAGGTGATTGATAGTACACAAGTCAGGAGACCTGCCAAATTCAAAACAATAATGTTAAACTTTCGGGATAAAGGTTTACGTATGGGTACAGACATACTATTCTCCCGTTTATTCGATTTTTTACGAAATGAACAAACAATTTTTAAGTTTATGTGCTATTGCTTTAGCATGTACAAGTGCAGCTGCTCAAGAACAGCTAAACGATTCCATCAAACTTCAGAAGTTAGATGAAGTTGTAATTAGTGACTCCCGTTTTGAGTTAAAACGTGAGAACTCAGGAAAGACAGTTATTAAAATATCTGCTGAAGAATTACTTCAAAATCAAGGTAAAACTGTAGCAGAAATTATCAACACTAAAAGTGGTATTGAGATTAATGGAAGTAGAGGTAGAGACGGAGCTGTTCTAGGTGTTTCTGCTAGAGGTGGCCGTGGTAAACAGGTATTAGTGGTTATAGATGGTGTTCGCGTATCGAACCCTTCTTCCCCTTCTTCAGAGTATGATTTAAGATTATTAGCAACGGCAAATATTGAATCTATTGAAATTATTAAAGGAGCAGCAAGTACGCTTTTCGGTACAAATGCAGCTACAGCAGTAATAAATATAACGACTAAGAAAGCATCAAATGAAGCTATTTCAGGAAATTTTCAAACAAGTTTAGGAACGCAACAAACAAAGGACGATCAAAATTATAACCTGTCAAGGTTTTCAAACAGTGCGCAAGTTAGCGGAACTTTAAATAAGTTTGATTACGCCGTAGGTTTTTCTAATCGCTATTCAGACGGACTTTCTGCTTTTGTAAATTCTGCGGATGAAAAAGATTTCTTTTCAGAATACAGCACAGATGTGAAAATTGGATATAAGTTTTCTGATAAGTTTAATGTACGTGTTTATGGTAATCAGACCAAAATTAGTACAGCCTATGATGAGTCTTTCGGAACCGTTGTAGATCCTAGGTATAAAAATAATCAAGAAAGAGTAGGGTTATCTTCGTCATTCTTATATAACGCAAATGGTTCTATAAATATTAATGCAGCGTATTCAAATTATGATGCAGAAGATATGGGCTCTTATCCAGGAGCTTTTAAAGGAGATAATTATACCGTTGATGTCTATAACAAGTATAATTTCAATGATACATTTTATACTATTTTAGGGCTAAACTACATTCAAGATGAATCTGAGTTTTCAGAACTTAAAAATATAACGATTACAGATCCTTATGCTAATCTTGTTTATATTTCTTCTTTTGGTTTAAATATAAATGCAGGAGCTCGTTTTAATAATAATTCGGAATACGGTTCTCATGTGGTCTATAATATAAACCCATCGTACAGTTATAAATTAGATAATGGCTATGTTAAGGTCTTATCGTCTTATGCAACATCGTACATTACACCATCACTTAGTCAGCTATTTGGTTTTTTTGGAGCTAATCCCGATTTAAATCCTGAAGAGAATTCTACCATTGAAGGTGGTTTAGAATATGCCAACGATAAATTAAGAGTTAGTACGCTATACTTTAATAGAGATGAAAATGAAACTATTATTTACGGAAGTGAAGGATACGAAAATATAGATGGTTTTATAAAAGCGCAAGGAGTAGAGGTTGAGTTAGATTGGAACTTGTGTGAAAACTTAACTTGGAATGCTAATTATACCTTTACAGAGCGTAAAGGAGATAACGCTATCCGTATCCCTAAGCATAAAGTAAATACATCATTTAACTATCAATTTTCTGATGCAACTTTTGCTTCGGTAAGTTATGCGTATACCGGAGACCGTTTAGATACTGATTTTAGTACTTTTTCAGATGTGAGTTTAGACCCATTTTCATTGGTGAATTTATATGTAAGCCATCAACTTATTAATAATAAATTGAGAATTTTTGTAAATGCTCAAAACCTATTGAATGAAGAATTTGTTGAAACGGTAGGATATACTACGTTGGGTAGAAACTTTAGTTTAGGACTTAATTTGAATTTATAGGGTTTCAAATTTTTAATTGAAAAGGGTCGCTATTTATAGCGGCCCTTTTTGTTTACAATGAAGAAGAAAATTTTTCGTTATATTAAGGACCTTAGCGTATGCTAGAATCAACCTATACCAAGACCTTATGCAAGCTATAAAGCATCCATTGATCCGTAAAGCTTTTATGTTAGTGCTTTTAGTAAGCCTATGCATTTCGTGTACCAAGGAGGTCAAATTATTTACGGAGGTAGAATTTGAATTGATCACCTCCAATACCAATCAAGGATATCTAAACGGACTACTGACCACAACTTTAGAAGTTATTCCGGAAGAGGTATTAGAAGAGATAAGCTATGGATTTACGTATAGTATTAACAATGGCGAAGGATATTTTGTAGATGCGAATGGAGTACTACTAGCTGAGAACTCTAAAATCACCTTGAATTCACTCGCCACAAGGCTGTCGTATATTGGTACAAGTGTGGGCGACCATGAAGTGAAAATTATAGCATCAGATAATTATGGGGAGGAAAAAGAGGAAACCTTACTGTATATTATTGATGAGGTTTCTGTCATATGGACCGCTACAAGCACCGCTACGCAGGTAGAACTTGGTAAAACAGTAGTTATTGTTGTCAATTTTGAAATAGATGATACAGAAAGCGGGATTAGCTTTGTGCGAAATTACAAGTTAGAATCCTCCCAAGGAGAATTAAAAGATAATGATACAGAAAATAGTATTGTTTTAAACGAGGATGTTCAAATTGCTCCAGGGACGTATACGGTAGATTTTACACCGAGTACTTTAGGAATTGTACCTATAAACTTTGTTTTAATTGACAGCAACAATCAAGAGCGTAATGTTATACTAAGCTTTGAGGTAGTTGAAGATATTATTGATACTATGGCTCCAGAGCTTACTATTTTAGGCGATAATCCTATTGACTTGTTTCTGGGAGTTACCTATCAAGATGAGGGAGCAACAGCTTTAGATGATATTGATGGAGATATAAGCTCTGAGATAACGGTTGATGTTTCTCAGGTGGATACTACAGTAGAAGATGCCTATGAAGTAAAATATACTGTTTCTGATGATGATGGAAATATTGCCACGGCTTCGCGTATGGTAAACGTTGTTCGTGATCCTAACGGCAATCAGCCTCCGATGGCGAATGATATCACTAGAGCAGGTACCAATACAGAAGCAACAATTTTTTCCGTTTTGGACGCTACCAGTGATCTGGAATCAGATCCAATTGCTATAATAAGTCTTGGAAGTGTTATTCCAACGGAAGCGGGCACGGTTTCTTTTACAGGGGGAGATATTAGTTTTAGCCCTTCAGCTGGTTATGTGGGTACGGCGGAGTTTACCTACACTATAAATGATGGCAAGATATGGAATGAAGCCACAGGAACTGTCGTGTTAACAATAACGCAAGGGAACCGTAAACCGGTGGCGGTGGCAGAATTGTTGCCAGACTATAATCCAACAACCTTGACTAGAAACTTTAGTGGTGCTGGCTCGTCTGATCCTGATGGTGATATATTGAGTTATTCTTGGAGTTTTGGAGATCCTTCTAATCCTATTTCAGGATCAATTGGGGAAAATGCATCTTGGCCTTTTACCGCTGCAGGTACTTATCAAGTAACCTTAACGGTATTTGATGGTAACGGAGAGCAAAATTCAGACACGATTGAGGTGGTCGTTGAAGAGCCTTCTAATATTATTTTTTCTGATGGGAAGATTGCACAATCTATTTATGTTCAGGAATTTGGAGGGATAAAAACAGATGGTACAGTTTCTATTGTGAATAATTCGGCTAGTTTTATAATTAGAGCTCAAGGATTACAAGCTAGTACGGTATTTATAATAGATGGAGTAGAATACTCCGTAGGATCTTTTGGATTTGGCAGTGATAAAACTGTAGAGACCCCTGTTTTTCCTATAGGCACTTATACTTATGAGTTACAAGTTTTTAATTCTTCGGGAATTGGCGGTGATGCATTTGGGAATGTTAGTGAAAATAAATAAATTCTTCACAAAATAGAAAAAAAGGGTAAACACTAATGTTGACCCTTTTTTAATAGTATGATTCTTATTTAATATTTTTCAAACCAGTAACATACATATTGTCTTTTAAAGGAGTAAACATTTTAGAATTGGAAATTTCATGTATTGGTATACCTTGAGAAAAGTCTCTTTTACTACTTACACCGGTAATTTCTTGTAAAGCTCTAGCTAGTAATGGTTCGTTTTCATCACCTAAAATACCTAAATTACCTATTTTTTCCTCCAAGACAATGTCTGGAATTAGGCCAGATGTATAATCTGAAAAATCATCAGCATTAGAGCTTTTGCCTATAATAGCTTGGATTGCCCATGAGTTATTGGAATTTATATTTCCTTCCCTGGTATCTCTATAAGTATAATTGAAATCGGGATCATCAACTAGAGTAGTACTAAATTCATTTTTACCTCTTGTGGTATCTCCAACATGAATAACATCTATATAAGGTGCAAGCCCATTAATTACTAGTTCACTTGCGGATGCAGAACTGTATAAAGCTATAACATATACCTTATTCAAGTTTAAGGTATTTATAGCATTACCACCAGATGTTGAATTTGTGAAGTAATTATTTAAATCATAACCAGCATCTACATAGGCTTGGGTAATTTTAGGATTGTAAATAGTTTTAGAGAATAATTTACTAGTATCCGTATTATATATCATACTAGATAAAGCTATAGATGAATTTACAGATCCTCCTGGATTATAACGTAAATCTAAAACTAAGTCTGTAATTCCTTGAGCTTTTAAATCTCCAAAAGCGCTATTTAATTCTTCATCAAAATTAGCAGTGAACCCATTGTATACAACATACCCAATTTTTTTATCACTTTTTGTGATAACTTTAGTTAGAAAAACAGGGTTTTCTACAAAGTTAGCTTCCTTAGTCAAAGTAATTTCTTCGGTTGTACTTGTTAACGTATTATCAGAATAATCAGCCATGTTTAGCGTATAAGTAGAATTATCGCCAAATAATAAATCAACATAATTACTGAGATTTAGTGTTTGCCCATCTACGCCTGTAAAAAAGTCACCTCTAGTAATTGTTGTAGTTGCAGCATTAGAATTTGGGATAATATATCGGACATATCCAAATACATTCTCTGTACCTGAAATAATCCCCAGGCCAAATTCAAGACCGTTACTTTGGGATATACCCTCAAAACTTTGAGTTAATTCTTTATAATCCTCACTAAAATAGGTGAATCTATCTGCGTCAAATAATATTTTATTTTTTAGAAAATCGGTTGGATTAGCTTCCGAATTTAAAAATGTTAGATAATTATTTAAGCCGTCTTGCGTATTTGCAAATTTAGTATCCGAAAGGTTGTCAACATTATCCTGCCAGAAATACCAAAGATTCATTGACTTCCACATAAAGTCTTGCACAATTAATTCTGAGCTATCAGGAATTTCGGGGCCTGTTACGACAACTTCATCATCTTTATCAGAACAGGAAACAGCAAATAGGCCTAGGCCTAAAAACAAAAGGAGAAACTTTTTCATATTTTTTTTCTTTAAATATAACACTAATTATACCAAAGTATATCCTACAGTATGCCTCTTGCAGTCCTATAAAAGCCGTTTGTATCTTAATATTATGGCACTAAAATAAACACATCTAAAAAATAAAAGAAATTATTTGTAACAAAATTCCTTATACTTCGTCTTCCTAGTATAAACCACTTAATACTGGTTTACAACAACCCAACCACAATGAAACAGGTAGAATTTTTAAATGTTGTGATGCCTTTCAAAGACAAACTCTTTCGGTTAGCCAAAAGATTGTTGGTTTCCACAGAGGAAGCAGAGGATGCAACTCAAGAAATATTACTGAAATTATGGACAAAAAATTCTGCCATTGAAGAATATAAAAATGTAGAAGCTTTTGCCATGACGATGACTAAGAATTTTTGTTTAGACCGATTAAAGTCGAAGCAAGCGGGAAATTTGAAATTAGTTCACAGTAATTATAAGGATGATAATACATCATTACAAAAGCAAGTAGAAGCCAAGGATAGTATATCATGGGTAGAAAAAATTATGCAAGAGTTGCCAGAACAACAAAAACTGGTATTACAATTGCGAGATGTAGAAGAATATGATTATGACGAAATAGCGAAAATGTTAGACATGCAGCCCACCGCAATACGGGTGGCCTTGTCAAGAGCTAGAAAAACAGTAAGAGAAAAATTAGTAGAAAAACACAGTTATGGAATTGGATAATATAGATAACATACTAGAAAAGTACTTTGATGCAGAAACAACTATAGCAGAAGAGAAAGCGTTGAAAGAATACTTTGTAAATGGCAGCGTTAAACCGGAGCATGAAAAATATGCGCCGATGTTCACGCACCTTGCAAATGCTAAAGAAGAGAAATTTACCAAGCAAATACCTTTACAGCAAAAGAAATCAAAAGCCAAGTGGTTTTCGGCAGCAGCAGTAGCTATGTTATTATTGGGTCTGTACTTAGGTAATAATTACATAGAACAAAAGCGTATAGAAAAAGAGCAAGCAGCGTATGCCTACCAAGAAACAAAAAGAGCTTTGAATTTATTGGCACAAAACTTTAATAAAGGAAAAGAAAAGATAGCCTATTTAAAAGAGTTTGAACAAACAAAACAAAAAATTTACAACAATAATTAAAAAAAAAATCATGAAAAAGTCCCTTATACTATTATTCCTAGCCGTTACCCCTTTTATAGGTTTTTCGCAGTCCTTATTTGATAAATACGAGGATTCTGATAATGTATCTGCTGTAATTGTGAACAAAAGCATGTTTAATCTTTTAAGTAAGATAGATGTAGAAGTAGATGATCAAGATGCTAAAGATTTTATGGACATTGCCAAGAGCGTAAGTAGCCTTAAAGTTTTTACAACAGAAGATAAAGCTGTAGGAGCAGATATGGCTGTAAATGTGGCGAAGTATTTGAAATCTTCTTCAATGGAAGAGCTAATGCGTGTAAAAGATAAAGATGCAAACGTGAAATTTTATATCAAAGCAGGTAAAGATGATGACCATGTTAGTGAGTTACTTATGTTTGTTACCGGCGTTAAAAACATACAAGCAGGAGGTAGAAAGGTAGAAACGGTACTGCTTTCTTTAACAGGAGATATCGATTTAAATAAAATTGGTTCCTTAACAAGTAAAATGAACTTACCCAAAGAACTAAATAATGCAGGGAAGAAAAATCAATAATTAATCAATCAAAAATCATCAATCATGAAAACAATCAGTTTATTTTTAGTAATCGCAATTTTACCATTATTTGGATTTTCTCAATCTATCTTTGATAAATATGAAGATATGGATCGTGTTTCATCTGTAATCGTTAATAAGAGTATGATCAATTTTGTCAGTTCTCTTGGAATAGATGAGCATGATCAAGAAGCCAAAGATTTTATGGATATAGCTAAAGGAGTAAAGAGCTTAAAAGTCTTTATGACAGAAGATAAGACGGCATCTTTAGAAATGGGGTCTACCGTTAAAAAGTATTTAAAATCTTCTAAAATGGAAGAGCTAATGCGTGTAAAGGATGAAGACGTTAATGTAAAGTTTTATATTAGGGAAGGTAGAGATAGTGATCATGTAAAAGAACTTTTAATGTTTGTAACTGGTATTGGTAATGTCAAAACAGACCTAAACGGTAGAAACATTGAGACTGTTTTAGTGTCTATTACAGGAGATATAGATCTAAATAAAATTGGTGCTTTGACTAATAAAATGAATTTGCCGAAAGAATTAAATAAAGCAGGGAAAGCAAAATAATTCAATAATAAAAAACAGCATTTGGTGCGCCAAATGCTGTTTTCTTTAATTATAATAAAATGAAAAATATAAAGTTTAGTCTCGTAATAGCATGGGTTCTGCTATTTTTTAGTTGTTCCTCCACACAAAGTCTGCAGGAATATTATGTAGATAATGCAGAAAACCCTAATTTCTTATCTTTTGATTTGCCAGCGAGTCTTTTAAATATAGATCAGGTAGATTTAACCCCAGAGCAGAAGAAAGCTTATACCTCCCTTAAAAAGTTGAATGTATTGGCTTTTAAAAAAACCTTGGAAAATGCAGCTGATTACGTAGCAGAGAAAGCAAAAGTAAAAGCTATTTTAAAAAATGATAAGTATCAAGAGTTAATGAAGTTGAATACCAGTTACGGTAAAGGTTCTATCAAATTTTTAGGAGATGATGATGCTATAGATGAGGTTATTATTTATGGTGATACCGATGATAAGGGGTTTGTTTTAGTGCGCGTTTTAGGCGATAATATGAACCCTGCTAACTTAATGCAATTAATAAAAGCGATGGAGAAATCTAATTTTGATGGCAAACAGTTAGAAGGTTTGCTAGGTGCCTTCAAATAGAAAATAATTAAAAAAAGGGAAGCCTCTTTGTCTAAAATATGTAGATGAAGAGTTTTTTTTTGATGCTAATGATAAATGTTTTAACGCTAATAGATATTTTTTTGACTGATTATCCGTAATTTGCCAGTAACTATTAACGAATTATTATTAAAACACTAATTACAATTATGGAAGAAAGTGCAGAAATTATTACCGAGACTGCAGGAACGGCTGACTTATGGATGGCTAAAGGAATTGATTTTGTAACAGATTACGGCCCAAAAATTTTAGGAGCTATAGCCATTTACTTGATTGGTTCATGGGTTATAAAAAAGCTTATTGGAGCCGTTAGAAAAGTATTGACTAAAGGAAATTACGACGAATCACTACAACGATTTTTATTAAATCTTTTATCATGGGGATTAAAAATATTTTTAATCATCATGGTGATCTCAAAATTGGGTGTAGAAACTACTAGTTTTGCAGCTATTCTTGCGGCAGCAGGTTTAGCGGTAGGTTTAGCATTGCAAGGATCACTCTCTAATTTTGCTGGTGGTGTTCTTATAATGATTTTTAAGCCTTATAAAATTGGAGATTTAGTAGAGGCACAGGGTGTCTTAGGAAATGTAAAAGAAATTGAAATTTTCACCACGAAATTAATCACGCCTCAAAACAAATTGGCAATTGTCCCTAATGGAGCAATGGCAAATGGTAATATCATCAACTACACCGCAGAAGGCAAAATGCGTGTAGATACTACTGTAGGTATAGGATATGGAGAAGATATGAAGAAAGCAAAAGAAGTGCTTTTAGAAATGCTTGTTGCAAACCCTAAGGTTTTAAAAGATCCTGCTCCTTCAGTAAATGTAGAAGCCTTAGCAGATAGCTCTGTAAATTTGGCGGTAAGACCTTACTGTAAGCCAGAAGATTACTGGGATGTATACTTTGCAACTATAGAAGGTTCTAAATTGGCTCTTGATAAAGCTAAGATTGAAATTCCTTATCCACATGAAGTACAAATTAATAAGTAATCAAATACGTATAGCATAAAAAAAGACCGCAATTTGCGGTCTTTTTAAATTTATAGAGACACTAGTTACTAAATACCAGTGTAGTTACTTGGTGTAATTACTTTTAATTCTTCTTTAATAGCATCAGACACCTCAAGAGTGTCAATAAAGTTAGCGATAGATTGCTGGTTTATCTTTTCATTAGTCCTTGTAAGCCCTTTTAATGCTTCATATGGATTTGGGTATGCCTCGCGTCTTAAAATGGTCTGTATAGCCTCTGCAACTACAGCCCAGTTGTTCTCTAAATCTTGTTCAAACTTTTCTTTATTCAGCAATAACTTACTCAATCCTTTTAAAGTAGATTGAAAAGCAATCATGGTATGTGCAAAAGGAACACCAATGTTTCTTAGAACAGTGCTATCCGTTAAATCGCGTTGTAATCTAGAAACAGGTAATTTTGCAGATAAATGCTCAAATATAGCATTCGCAATACCTAAGTTACCTTCAGAATTTTCAAAATCTATCGGGTTAACTTTATGTGGCATAGCAGAAGAACCAACTTCACCTGCTTTAATTTTTTGCTTAAAGTAATCCATGGATACATAGGTCCAGAAATCACGATCTAAATCGAGTATAATTGTATTTATTCTTTTTAAGGTATCAAACAAAGCCGCCATATGGTCGTAATGTTCAATTTGAGTAGTAGGGAAAGAGTGGTAAAGTCCTAATTTTTCTTGTACAAATTCTTGTCCAAATTCTTGCCAGTTGATAGCAGGATATGCTACTTTATGAGCATTGTAATTACCTGTAGCACCACCAAATTTTGCAGCGCTAGGAATATCATTCAGTAAATTGAATTGTTCTTTTAAACGTACTACATAAACCTGAATTTCTTTTCCTAAGCGGGTAGGAGAAGCAGGTTGTCCGTGAGTACGTGCCAACATAGGTATTGCTTTCCATTCTGATGCTAAAGCTTCTAGTTCTTCTAAAACTTCAAAATATTGTGGTACATATACTTCATTCATAGCTTCTTTTAAAGAAAGAGGAATAGCAGTATTGTTAATATCTTGAGAGGTTAAACCAAAATGGATAAACTCTTTATAAGCTTGAAGTCCTAATCCGTCAAATTTATTTTTGATAAAATATTCAACAGCTTTAACGTCGTGGTTGGTTGTTTTTTCAATCTCTTTAATGGCTAAAGCATCGTCAGAAGAAAAATTAGTATAGATTTCTCTTAATGCCTCAAATTTAGAAGTATCAAAACTAGAAAGTTGTGGTAATGGAATTTCGCATAAAGCAATGAAATATTCGATTTCTACACGAACGCGGTATTTTATTAATGCTTCTTCAGAAAAATAATCAGCTAAATTTTCAACTTTGTTTCTGTAACGACCGTCTATCGGAGAAATCGCATTCAGTTTGTTTAAAGACATTTTATAGAAATTGATTGGTTTTATAGAAGCGGCAAATATAGGGATTCCTTAAGCACCTAAAAAGTTAACAAGTAAATAAATACATGGATTTGATCTATTTTATTTTGGCTAAGGTGAGTCTAGCTCTGGCTTTGTATGCAGCACTCCCTTTTGGGTAGTTTTGTTCTAGAATGATTTTTAACTCGGGTAAAATCCATTTAAACTTTTCACCCAATAGTAATAAGCTTGTCATAGCATATGCTTGTGCTGCTACTTTTTGATCAGTAATGAGCCAATCAAAGCATGCTGCGGTAATTTTTTCAAGATGCTTTTTAGTCAAGGCGTCTTGAGTTGTATTTGGGGTCTTTGAAAAATAACTTTTGGTTAAGTATTCGCAGATTTTTGCCATAGGACGTACTGCAGAGTCTAAATATACGCTAGTTAAGTTCTTGGAAAAAGTGTCTAAATGTGGAAAAATAAAGGGCAAATTTTCCTTGGCTGTAAATTCTAAAACCCAAGATGCTTTGCAAGATATTGGGTCGTTAATAGTAAAGGCAACTTTTAATAGTGGCGTAATTAATTCAGGATTATTGGAAATTACTCCAGCCATTTCAGCTCTTTTTTCTTTAGAGTGGTTCACGTAATTTAAAGAAGTATAGAGCTCTTGCGTAGTCATTAATTTGTTTTTATTAATTGAGCTACTAGTTCTGGTATTCCTTCTACAGCAGTTTTTTCAATAATGGTTAAGTTGTTAAATGTATTTTTAGTGATGCTAGGTCTAGGGTCAACAAAGTATATAGGGGTGTCATCTTTTATAAAATTGACAAGACTAGCAGCTGGATACACCTGCATAGAAGTGCCGATAATGATTAGAATATCTGCTTCCTGGGTAATTTCAATAGCTTTATCGAGTAAAGGTACTGCCTCGCCAAACCAAACAATATGTGGTCGTAGTTGATGCCCGTTAATACATTTGTCGCCTATTTTTAAATCTTTTTTCCAGTCTAGTATTACGGGAGCTCCAATTCTGGAAATCTTGGTGCTTCTAACTTTAAGCAGCTCCCCGTGTAAATGAATTATAGCTTTGCTGCCAGCTCTTTCATGCAAGTCATCAATATTCTGAGTAATTATGGTGGTCTCAAAATACTCTTCAAGATTTTTTAATGCTAGATGTGCCTCATTCGGTGCTACCTTTAAAAGTTGTTTTCTGCGCTGATTGTAAAAATCTAAGACGAGTTTTGGGTTCTTTTCAAAACCTTGGGGAGAAGCAACCTCCATCACATCATAACCCTCCCAAAGGCCATCTGCATCTCTAAAAGTTTGAATACCACTTTCTGCGCTTATGCCTGCACCTGTTAAAACAACAATTTTTTTCATGTCATGTACGAATTTGATTATAAAAATATACAATTTTAGATTTTTAGTATCTTCGATTTATGATTGATTTAAAACTTTTAAATTATTTAGAAGAATTTATATCTGAAGAACGTAAAGAACGCTTTCTTCAGATCTTGGAAGAACGGACGTATAAAATTACGGTGGCTATTGAAGATGTGTTTCAAATGCACAATACGAGTGCTGTTGTTCGTAGCTGTGATATATTCGGAATTCAGTCTGCGCACCTCATTGAGCGTAAATACGGAGATCAATTAGATGTGCAAATAGCGATGGGTGCTCAAAAGTGGGTAGATATTCATAGGTATGAAAGTACAAGCATATGTATAGATACCTTAAAAAAAGAAGGATATAAAATAATAGCAACAACGCCGCATAACGATTCCTGTTTGTTAGATGATTTTGAATTTGATGGTAAAATAGCCTTGTTCTTTGGAACAGAAAAAAAAGGATTAAGTGATGAAGTTTTGGAAAAAGCAGACGGGTTTTTGAAAATACCGATGGTAGGCTTTACAGAGAGCTTAAATATTTCGGTTTCTGCGGCCATCATCTTACAAAGTCTAACCACAAAATTGAAGAAAGAGCGCAATGATTGGCAGCTCAGCGATGATGAGAAAATTCTAAAGCAGATAGATTGGGCAAAAAAATCGATTAAGAGTATTGATGGGGTCTTATCCCGGTATTCTGAGGACACATGAGTTCAAAATTTAATTTCCTACACATAAAAGATGGAAGCTTCTGCTCGGGCAAAAAAACGAATAGGAAGTGCAGTAGTACCTATGCCTTTAGAGACATACATTTTTGTAGTTATTTTTTGATACCAACCCTTTACATAATCTCCGCTACCGCCAGGAGTATAAAATGGAATACCAAAAAAAGTAATTTGTCCACCGTGGGTATGGCCAGATAAGACAACTTTAATCTTTAAGTTTTCTTCACTATTTAGAGCATCAATAACATCTGTATATGCTGGGCAATGGTTGAGTACTATGGTGTCTAATTGTGTATCTATATGATGAATTGCCGTTTTAAAATTAGAAGATCCTCTTAGAAAATCGTCAATACCTATAATGTTTATGGCTCTTTTGTCTTTTAAGAAAGCATAGTTTTCATTGATTAGGACAATGCCGTTGTACTTTTTAAAAGTAGCTTTAAAAAGTGGCATACCTACATTAGCATCATATTCTTTATTTCCAAGGATTGCTATTTTAAATATTTCTGAATCAATAAGCTTAAGGAATTGTTCTAAAATATGATAGGTATTTTTTCTAGAAATAGTATCTCCGGTAAACACTACAATATCTGGTTTTTCGGCATTAATTTTCTCGGCTATAGTTTTATGAAAATACTTGATCTCTTTTAAATGTAAGTCAGACAATTGGATTATCTTAATCTTTTGCTTAGCGCCGTCACTTAAATCATGCGTGTTCCAATCAATGATATATTTTTCGATCCAAAAACTATCCAAATAAATAAAGCCAATAAGACCTAAAAATCCTAGAATTAGATTTTTTATGAACACTCTTCTTTTGATATGCATGGTTTGCTAGAAATAAAACGGCATTGCAAAGAAACCCTATTCTATAAAAAGAAAATATTCATTTAGTAAAGTTTTAGCATTCTATTTATTCTACCAATTCTAACAGTGCAATGTCAAATTCGTTCTCTAATTCTACCTTACCATTTTTTACAATAACAAATGTATCAGAGTATGCTTCGTGTAATTTTGTGGCATCTCCAAAGAACCCTTTTACGGGTAAGAATTTTTTCCCTTTCGGAAGGTTTAAGCCAACCACAACTTTGTCTTTATACTCTTTATGGGTATAAGTTCTTTCAAATACATACGGAGCTTTAGACAGTATTTTATGGGTGCCAGCACCAACGGCAGGGTGGTTTGCTCTAAATGTACCTAGTTTTTGCCAGTGAGCTAATATTTTTTTTGTTTCAGGAACGCTGTCAATTTCATTCCAATTCATGTAAGAACGCAATGTTGCATCGCCCTGGGCGCCTTCAATGGTTAGGTTTCTAGAGGATTCATCACCATAGTACACTTGTGATGCCCCTGGAGTAAGTAGTAATACATTAGCCGCATGGTAAGGGTCTTTGCGTTCTTTGTCAAAAGGACTACCGTCATCATGTGAGGTTAAATAATTTACGACACTTTTTCCGTATAATTTAGATTGTAGAAGGGTGTTGTATTTTTTGAAAATAGTCTCATAATCTTTTTTAGCATCGGTCTTAAGTTCAAAATTGATTAGACTTTTAAAACCGGCATTGTAATAATCTACTTTTTTATCGCCAAAATCATATACTCTACCGCTAGAAATGCCGTAGTTATAAACTTCACCAACCATATAAAAAGGATTGTCATCTAAAACAGCGTCAGGATTTTTTCTTTTCCAAGTATCAAAAGCAATTGAAGCTTGTTTGTAAAGTTCACTCCAAGCACTTTCGTCTGCATGTTTTACAGTATCTACTCTAAAGCCATCGATACCGAAATCATTTACATAATCTGTTAACCATTTTGTGATGTAGGCTTTTGAGCTTCTAGAGCAACCAGAGCGTTTAAAAAATAAGTCCAATTCATCTAGCTCAGAACTTAAACGACCTTCTTCTTTCCATTTGGCAAGTAAATAATCAGGAAGAGCAACTTCATCATCATTTTCTGTTTTAATGTCAGGTAAGTTGTTTACTAAGGTGCACGCAGTAGTTGTTTCGTAACTTTCAAAAGTACAAGTAGGAGATGTGCGCACCCATTCTTCTGGCCATACGGGGTCAATTTCCGTAACAGGCCCCGTGTGGTTTAAAACTACATCCATCAAAACGCGGATTCCGTTTTTATGTGCAGTTTTTACCATTGCTTCTAAATCATCACGTGTACCAAAATTTGGGTCTAGTGCTGTCCAATCTTTGGTCCAGTACCCATGGTAGCCGTAGCTATTTCCGGTACCTTCATCTGTAGCGCCATGTATTTGTTCTACAACAGGGGTAAACCAGATGGCATTGATCCCTAGTTTAGTGAAATAACCTTCTTCTATTTTTGCGGTGATTCCTTTTAAATCGCCACCCATAAAACCTCTAAGAACTCCAGTTTCTTCTGTTCTTTCAAAATTGATATCATTAGTGGTGTCACCGTTTTTGAAACGATCGGTAAGTAAAAAATAAATATTAGCGCCTTCCCATACAAATGGCTTTACTTTAGGGGTGACTATGCTATTTTCTACGGTGCTTGATTGTTCAGGTAAAGGAGTGTTTTTTTCTTCTTTGCAAGAGGTAACAA
Source organism: Cellulophaga sp. HaHa_2_95 (assembly GCF_019278565.1). The sequence continues at coordinate 2,112,768 of NZ_CP058988.1, forward strand.
GAGCAAATCCTAATAGCAATAGTAGGCCTTTTTTCATCATCATTTATTTTTGATAAAGCTATAAAATGATAATGGAAATAGAAAATTTATTTAGAATGCAAAGAGGCGAAAAATTATTTTTTGCGGTTTAAAACTTTGTAGTCTTCATAGCATCCACTTATGGCATCTAAAATCTGTAGATCATTTGCTGTTGCTATGAAAGATTTTGAATAATTGCAATTGTTAAGGATGTCTTCAATATCTACCTTTTCTATTTGTAGTAGTTCCATTAGTGTTTCTCTATCAAACTTAGAAGCTAGTAAATCTTTTATGGCATCATCTTCTTTAACCTTTCTAAGCTTTCTCATCTGATTCGGCTTTTTTCCGAACAAATTCCGAAGTAAATCTGCGGGATTAAGAATAGCGCCCAGTACTTTGGTTACTGCGCTCGGGTTCTTTTTTCCAGCTTCATAGCTAGTATTTAAGCCGGAGATGCTATACTGATACGAGTCATTTAAAGGTAAGTTTTTGACATCAATTTCTAGGTATCCTGTTAAGTCATAGGAAGTGACTATTACTTCTTCTAATGCGTAAGCTAATTCTGTTAAAGTAATTTTGGTGTCCTTAAATTTTAGCATATCATTAGTGACACGTACTTTTTGAGACTTAAATCCTAGATAACTAAAATATAAAGTATCATTTGCAGTGGCGCGAATATTGAATTCCCCTTTTTCATTAGTAATGGTACCTACAACTTGGTTTAAGTTTACTACGTGTACACTTTCCATCAAAGAGCCGTCTTGTGCATTTACCACAATAGCTTTTAAGAATTCATTTTTTTGATTCTCATCCTCATTTTCTTGAGAAAAACCAAGAGTTACAAAGGCAAATATAAATAGGTAAATAAGATTGTTCTTCATCTGAAAAATAGGGTTTAAGGCGTCAGATGTAATTCACTTTAAAAACTGCAATAGTACAGTGTCTTTGATGTTTATTACGTTTGACAAAGAAAGGCCTAAAATACTAAACAAAACAAAAAAATACGCCGAAGCGTATTTTTTAATATGAAATTAACTAAATTTTAGACTAGAAAAAGCCGCTTCTGCGTTTGCTTTTACTACCGCTATTAGATTCTCTACTTCCGCTACGTGAACCAGATTTAGATCCTGAACCAGAATCAGATCTTCTTCTAGATCCTCCGCCTTCAGAAGATCCTCCGTAACCACCATCTCTAGAAGATGAAGATCTACGTTTTTTGAAGTCGCCGCCACCGCCACCGCGGTTACGATCTCTTCCTCCGCGGCTACCGCCACCACCGCCACCGCGGTTACGATCTCTTCCTCCGCGACCTCCGCCACCACCTGGGTTGCTAGAAATCTCAACGTTTACAAATCTACCATCAACCTTAAAGTCTTTAAAAGTCTCTAAAATTTTAGGAGTAATCGCTGCATCGGTATTAAAGAAAGAAAAACTCTCTTTAACATCTACTTTGAATATATCATCTTGACCTACTTCTAGAGTATCTCTTAAGAAGTCTTTAAGTGACATCCAGTCATATTCGTCTTTTTCTCCAACATTGATAAAGTAACGAACAGAACCACTAGTAGGTATTTCACCACTACCAGTATTGCTACCTCTTTCTTCTCTATCTCCTCGGTCAGAGTTTCCGGAATTTAAATCTCTGGTTTTGTTGTAGTAGTTAAAGAAACGTGTGAACTCTACAGAAACTACTTTCTTAATAAGTTCTTCTCTATCGATATCTTTAAAGACATCATTTATAGCAGGTAAGTAAGATTCAACCTCTTCGTTTACCTCAGTATCTTTTATTTTGTTCGCTAAGTGATATAATTGGATTTCACAAATTTCCATTCCAGAAGGAATATTTTTCGTAATGAATTTTTGTCCAATTTTATTCTCAATTGCTTTTATTTTTCTAAGCTCGCTTCTGGTAATAATTACCATAGAGATACCAGATTTACCAGCTCTACCTGTTCTACCACTACGGTGTGTATAGGTTTCTATTTCATCTGGTAATTGGTAGTTAATTACGTGTGTAATGTCATCAACATCAATACCACGTGCCGCAACATCTGTTGCAACCAACATTTGTATTTGCTTTTTACGGAAAGAGCTCATAACCAAATCTCTTTGGTTTTGACTTAAATCTCCGTGTAATGCACCAGCATTGTAACCATCTTCAATAAGACTTTCTGCTACTTTTTGTGTATCTCTCTTAGTTCTACAGAAAATTACAGAGAAAATATCAGGATTAGTATCTGCTAATCTTTTTAAGGCAGGGTATCTATCACGACCACTTACTACATAATACTCATGTTGTACTGTTGATGCTCCTGAGTTTTTTGTTCCCACAGTAATTTCTTGTGGACTACGCATAAACTTCTTAGCGATTGTAGCTACTTCTCTTGGCATTGTAGCAGAGAATAACCATGTGCTTTTTTCTTTAGGAGTATCAGAAAGAATTTCTTTAATATCTTCAAAGAATCCCATGTTAAGCATTTCATCAGCTTCATCTAAAACACAATAGTCAATTTTAGAGATATCTACTAATCCACGGCTCATCATATCTTTCATACGACCAGGAGTCGCTACGATAATTTGTGCACCACGCTTAATTTGTCTTGCTTGGTCTGTAATGCTAGCACCACCATAGATAGCAACTACATTAATATTTTTTTCGTATTTAGAATACGCTTGCATTTCGTTTGTAATTTGCAAACAAAGCTCACGTGTTGGTGATAGGATTAAACCTTGAGTGGTTCTACTATCTGCATTTATTTTTTGAATTAATGGGAACCCAAATGCTGCTGTTTTTCCTGTACCTGTTTGGGCAAGGGCTACTAAGTCTGTATCATCACCTAGTAAAATTGGAATTGCTTTTTCTTGTACGTCAGATGGGTTTTCAAAACCCATGTCTGTAATAGCGTCTAAAATAGACTTTTTAAGGCCTAACGCTTCAAATTTTGTCATAATATGTAAATGTTAATCGCAAATATGTCTGTTGCATAGAGCGATTACATTTTATAACCTATTTAGACTCAGCGCAACACATGCTATACCAGCGGCGTTATTTAAAGCTGCAAAGGTACTGCTAATTCATTAGATAATAAATTATATTTTTAATTCAATATTTTTACGTGTAACACATTGAATTTATGTTGGTTACGTAGTTTTGAGTTATTGGTTCTCTAGTTTATTTAAATAATCTAGTAACTTTTTCATGGCTTTTCCGCGATGGCTGATGGTATTTTTGATTTCTACAGGTAATTCGGCAAAAGTTTTGTCATAGCCCTGAGGTTTAAATATAGGGTCATAGCCAAATCCTTTAACGCCACTTTTTGTAACGGTGATCTCACCGGGCGCTATTCCGTTAAAAAGTATTTGTTGTCCGTTCAAATTTAGGGCTATAACCGTTTCAAATTTAGCGTTTCTATTTTTCTTATTTTCTAAGGCAGCGAGTAGTTTATCCATGTTATCAGTAGCATCTTTTTGTTCTCCAGCATAGCGTGCGGATAAAACTCCAGGAGCCCCATGTAGGCTTTCAACAAGTAAACCAGTGTCATCTGCAAAACAAGGAAGCTTATAATTTTGAGTGACATAGTCTGCTTTTAGCTTTGCATTTCCTGCTAGGGTACCTGCTGTTTCAGGTATTTCATCAAAGCAGCCAATAGCTTCTAGTGAAAGTATTTTTATATGTTTAGGAACTAATAACTGAACCTCATATACCTTATTTTTGTTGTGCGTTGCAAAAACAATTTCCATTGTAGTATCGTATCATTTAATTCAAAAATAGTATTTTAATCGCTTAATATTTTTCAAATGCATTTAAAGTTGCCACCAGTAGTTGTTTGTTTGCTAGCAGCAGTAGTTATGTTTGGGCTAGATCGGTTTTTACCGTTCGGAGATTTTGACTTTACAGGTCGGATTTATTTTATATATCTGTTTTTAATTTTAGGAGGGGCTATAGAGGTGGTTGCTGTTATTCAATTTATTAGAAAACAGACCACTGTTAATCCTACTAAACCAGAAACGGTTTCTAAGTTGGTCATAAACGGTTTGTATCGCTTTACGCGTAATCCTATGTATTTGGGGTTGTTATTGGTGCTCTTAGCTTGGGGAGTATATTTAGGGAATGCTTTTAACACCTTAATCGCTGCCGGTTTTGTATCGTATATGAATAGGTTTCAAATACAGCCAGAGGAAGAAGCTCTTGCTAAAACTTTTGGTTCAGAATATGCTACGTATTTAAAGAATGTTAGAAGATGGTTTTGATATAAGTTATTTTGCTTATATTCATTATTATTACGTATTTTGCTTATATTTTAATATATTAGCGTTTTAACTTATATGTTTATGATAGCAGTACTAACAGGTGATATCGTTAATTCGGAACGATATAAGGCTTCGGAGTGGATGAGTGTTCTGAAAAAACAACTATTAGAAATAGGTGAGGCGCCAAAAGATTGGGATGTTTTTAGAGGAGATGAATTTCAGTTAAAGGTTCCAGAGGTAGAGGCTTTACGAGTAGCTATCCTTTTAAAGGCCAAAATCAAAATGATAAAAGGTTTAGATGTTCGTATGGGTATTGGCTTGGGAGAGGAAACCTTTGTCGGTTCTAAAATAAGTGAATCTAACGGTAGTGCGTATCATTTTTCAGGGAGAATTTTTGAAACATTAAAAGAACAGAAATTAAAATTAGCTTTAGCTACAGAAGATAAAAAATTACAGCGCATCTTAAATTTAATACTTAAATTGGCATTAGATTTTATGGATGACTGGAGTGTTGTTTCTGCGGAAATTATTACAATATCTTTAGAGAACCCAGAATTACAGCAGCAAGAAATTGCGGATCAATTAGGGGTGAAGCAATCTGCCGTAAGTCAAAGACAAAAAAGAGCGAGGTTAGACCTTGTTTTGGAACTATTATCCTTTTATAAGGACGCAATTAAACAGAAATAATATGATGTTATTTACTAAGCTCTTTTTAGCGCATTTGCTAGGAGATTTTATTTTTCAGTCCTCTAAATGGGTAAAAGATAAAGAAGAAAAAAAAGTAAAATCCAAATACATCTATTACCATACTTTAATTCATTTTGCTTTAACGATTTTAATTTTATGGGATTTCAAGTATTGGAAAATTGCAGTAATTATTGCAGTTAGTCACTATTTGATAGATCTTTTGAAACTTTATGTAACTCCCAATTTTACCAACAAAAACCTTCCTTTTTTAATAGATCAAGTGCTGCATGTTGCGGTATTATATGCTTGTGTATATTATGGAGATTTTTATGCACATACATTAGCACTCTTACAAGCAATAGATGTGCGTTTAGTGACGGCAT